>CAIZGA010000578.1 GCA_903932385.1 uncultured Acidobacteriota bacterium | reverse complement strand
GTTCTCGCGTTTGATGAACGGTGCTGCTTCGGGGCAGTTTTTCGCAAGCATCTTTGGCCCGTCCCATTCAATCTTCTTACCGACGCGCAAGGACACGCAGCCGAGCAGCATGATTTCCGTCAGGCGAGAAGCAATCTCGAAATTTGAGTAGCAAACTTCGGGCTTATTCTGCGTGACCGCAGTAATCCATTCCTGCGTATGACTGAGGTTGCTGTCTTTGCTATAGGTGTTGCGCGGGATGCGAACGGCATATTGCGTCAGCGCGGGGTGCTTGGTGTAGTGGATATATTTCGCGTCGCCCTTCAGCTTCACGTAGAAGCTGGAACCATAATCATCCGGGGAAAAGACTGTTCCGTTTTCTCCAACTACAAGAGAGCCGCTGTTAGGAACATCGCCGAGGATGGCAACGATGTCGTCTGTGTACTTGTTTGGCGGCTTGTTGCTGAAGTCATGGCCGTTGGGTGTATTGGGGTTGGGCTGGCCACCGTCATACCACCAGAGAGTCACCGCATCCTGCTCAATCCTTCTGTGATGGTGGAACAGGTGAGGCTGGGCCACGGAAATGGAAGTATGGCGTTTGGGAAATTCATAGCGAATCGTTGAACCGACAGGGAAGGATTCCTTGTTCATGGTGCCAATCGGTACGGCTTCAATTTCTGTCGGGTGCCCAAGATTCAAGGCACGGAAGGGCATGTTGACCGTGTGGCAGGCCATATCGCCGAGCGCGCCGGTGCCAAAGTCCTGCCAGCCGCGCCAGACGAATGGATTGTAAACAGCGTTTTTATCCGCGGGGTTCCGTTTGAATTTATACGGCCGCATCGGGGCAGGTCCAATCCACTTGTCCCAGTCCAAGGTGGCTGGAATCGGATCTTCGCCGAGCGGACGATCCATCCCCTGAGGCCAAACGGGACGATTGGTCCAAACGTGGACCTCATGTACCTGGCCGATGAGCCCATCCTGAATCGTTTCCACTGCGCGGCGCAAGCCGTCGGTGGCGCTGCCCTGGTTGCCCATCTGCGTGACGACTTTTCTATCCTTAGCCATGTTGCGCAGATAGCGCGCCTCATAGACGGTCTGCGTCAGCGGCTTCTGGCAATAGACATGCTTGTTCAGCTTCATCGCCGCCGTGGCCACAATCGCGTGCAGATGGTCAGGGGTCGCGATGGTTACGCAGTCAATCTGCGAACCCAGCTTGTCGAACATCTCGCGGTAGTCGGTGAAGAACTTCGCATTGGGATATTTTCCCGTCTGCTTGGTATAGCCCGCTGCGCCGGTATCCACATCGCACAGCGCAAGAATATTTTCGCCAACCGTGGCGCAGGCATCGGTGTCGCTCTGGCCTTTGCCCCAGGCACCAACGGTGGCAATGTTCAATTTGCTGTTCAGATTCTGGCCGCGCAAAAGCGTCGGCACTCCAAACGCAATCGCTCCGGCAGCAAGAGAAGTGGTTTTAATAAATTGGCGGCGGTCGACGCGAGAGGGCGAATCGAATTCCGAAGAATTCGACAGGAGTGCTTTTTCTGACTTCTTTCTCATGCGCAACAGCATACATCAGCCAAGGTACTGTGGCATAGTCGGAGTTTATGCTTGGCGCCCGGGCATAAACTGCCCCAGAAAACGTCGTGCCAGAATAAACCCGTCTTTGCGCTCCTGCGGGAAGTCGGGAAGGCTGGAGGTGTGCGGCGCATCCCAGAATTGGTCTTCGTGCTCCACCGCGATGCCGCCGCTGAAGTGTGCCTGCAGCAGGACCGTGAAAAACGCCGGCCAGTTCACAAGCCCCTGCCCGGGGATACGATAACGCCACCAGCCCTGCCCGGCAATACCCACCTGCTGCAGGATCGGCAGAGTGATTTCCGTGTCCTTGGCATGAACGGCAAGGATACGGTCTTTGAGCTGCCAGGCCGCGCTGACTGGGTCAATATACTGGCGCACAAAATGCGAGGGATCGAATTCCAGCCCCAGCCGCTTGCTGGGCACGCGGTCGAAAATGGCCTGCATGGCGGCCGGTGTGCTGGCGAAATTATTGCCGGTGGGGTAATTTTCCCAACCCATTTTGATGTCGAGTTTCTCGCAAACGGGAAGGTATTTTTCGTTAAAGACATCGGCGAAGGCCGCGGCCTGGTCCTGCATGGTGGCGCCCGGCTGACCGCCGCTGAAGGTGCCGACAAATTTGCAGCCCAGGCGATGGCAAAATTCCAGAACGCGAATAAATTGGGCCTGTGCTTCGGCACGCTTGGCCGCATCAGGATGCGTGTGGTTATAGTCGAAACATTCAATGCTGATTATGCGAATGCCGACGTTGCGCGCCGTGGCCAGAATCTGGTCGACCGCGCTATCACTCAGGTTTGGATTGAAGTCCGCGCTCGGCGTAACCACGACGCCTTCATATCCAGCCTGCGCGGCAAAGGCGAGCTTCTGCGGCGAGTACGGCGTAATGATGGAGAGCTTGGGATAGGGTGTATCCGCTGGAGTGACCGGTTGCACTGCAGGTGTCTGTGCGGCGTGTATCTGGCCAGCCGCTGCTCCCGCTACACCCAGAGCTGCTGCCGATGTGCCGCCTACCTTCAAAAAATCCCGCCGGTTCCACAATGAGTTTTCGCTATCCATGTCCCGTCCTGTCTGGCTCTAGAAATCAAAATCTGTTCAGGCATGTGATTTTGCCCATCGCCATCTTACGCTACTTTTTTATCTTGTCTCTTTTATTCCATCGGACATAGAAAAAACGGGCATAGCTATGCCAGGGAGCAGCCCGACCATTAGTATTCTGCCTGTTTTAATTCTGAGGTTCGCGGAGGGGTATGAATTGGTCGATGGAAAACTCAACTTTTAGGGATACGTGGGCCATTCCGAGGCATACAAACATTTTCTTAGATGGCCCACTGAATCCGTAGAGCACATGGGCCACGCCGTTTGCATCAACTCTGGTCACAACCGGCGGATTCGGGTCAATGTTTCGCAGGTCAACGGCATTGATAAATGTGGCAGTCGCAGAAATAGCTTTTTCATGCAGTGAACTGTCGAGAGCTATCGGGACCTGCAAGTCAGCATTTGAGTTGGTGCGATCACAGCTGGCAGTAAGCCCAGCGATGACATTGTCTCGTGTGACCATCTGTTCCTGAAGAATCGGATTGTCGCGGTACACGCGATAGAAAAAATCGTAAGCGCTTGCATTGCGGTTTTGAGGTCGAATCATCTGGTTGTGATCGGCATCGATAGCTTGTGGTGGCGTGGTCACATCGCATCCATAAGTAGCACTGAAATAGCTGACCACGCGCGCGTGAGTTTTTAAATAGCGACCAATCCCATTATCTGGTGCCGTATCTTGCGTTTCATACGCGCAGAAGCGATGAATGCCGTTTACGGTATTGTGTCCACGCCAGTTATCTTCCAGTTGAGTGAGGAAGGTGTTATCGGAAGCATCGCTAAGGTCGTTGAGCAGCGGGTCCTTGTCGTAGATTGATGCAATTCTGGCAAGTGACGAGCCTTCGTGCGGCGTTCCATATGACACGATAAATTTGACACGCGCTGCCTCTGCGGGATGCTTCAACAGCATCTCTTCGACGAGTATGCCGCCGAGGCTATGTGCGATGAACACCACTTCGCGATGATCCCAGACGTGGTCCTGCCGGAGGCGGTTCCATAGAATATCGGCCAGTTGCATGCTGGACATCTTGCCATGTGCAGCGGGTGTGGGGTATTCAGCGATTTCTACATCAGAATAGGAGAAGCGAGAATCCGTACGCATCAAGTCTGGCCAATAAGCGCCATTCGAAGCGCGCCATGCGTCGCGGTTCTCGTGGAGGCCGTGCACAAAGACAATGACTCTAGGCCGCTGGCCGGGCTGCATATTGTCCGGCAATGTTGCAGTTGACGGAACCGCGACCTGACAAAAGGACGAGGTCGCGAAAAGCAGTAGGAGCAAAGTTGCCGGAATCAGTTTAATTTTGATGTTCATCCAATCATCTCTGCCGATTTGAATCCTAGATTCCAGCATAAAGCCAATGGATTACAAATTGGTAATCCCAGAGAATGCGAGAGAGAGTTGAGCCTGACCGTGCGGAGTTTTAGCAAGGCAAAGGCAACGCGCGGTGGCCCATCGGCCGGTTGGTTCCATCCGCCTCGATAAAAAATAGCCAGGTGTGGTCTTGTGCAAGCACATGCTCCAGTTCCTGCTCACCTAAAACCATACACGCTGTTGAGAGCGCATCGGATTCGGCTGCAGTATTTGCGAGTGCCCAGACACGGTTTTTCCGCTGGGCCGTGCGTCCGGTGCGTGGGTCAAGAATATGTTCGCCTTTCACGGCCAGCCCGGAGCCGCTCAGAGATGTGTGCGAAAGATAGAATCGCTGCGTTGCATTGTCCTCTCCCAGACCGCAGGACCAGCCCGCGGTTTGCAGTGGCGCGTCGCCGGCGAGAATGCTGCTGCCGCCAGCAACCAACAGGAAAGCCGGACAGTCCCAGCTTCGAAGCAGCTCTGCCATACGATCGAGCGCAAAGCCCTTGCCGATGGCGCCCAGATCGAAGTGCAACTGACCATGTTCGCATTGAATGGAGAGATCCTCAGGAAGCAAATTCCACTGCGGCATAGATGGCTGCGTCTGCAAGGCGGCAGATGTGGCAGAAAATGCGTTGTGTGTTACCAACTCCATCCGCTTTGCAATTTCGAGGCAGGCAAATGTTGGTTCGCTCAAGCGCATTTTCTGGCCGGGCAAAAGTTGGGCAATTTGCGCGATGTCGCTCGTTGTGCGGAAGCGGCTGAGATTCGATTCCAGTTTATCCAGCAGATCGATGGCAGCTTGTGCCGCCTGCGCGGCATAGGTGCGTTCCACATCGGCGATGCGCACTTCGAAGTGCGTCGCCATGGCGCGGTGCCGGAATGTATGAATGTCAGCCATGATTTTATTTCGGTGTTGGCGACCACAGAAGAATCAGTACATCGGGTCGTTCACCGAAAAATTCCGGGCGATAGCCCTGCAATTGCGTCGCGTACGCGTCTGCTGCGTCGGTGGAAGTGATGTAAAAATCTGCCGTGCCCGGTTGCTGGCCCGGCTGCCAGAACCCGACTTGTGGATAGTGCCGCAGATACCACGGCAATGGCCATGGATCAGCAGCAATGACGGCAATACGCGGCGAGGCAATTGAATTTTGCTGCGCGAGTCTGTCAATCTCCACAGGCAAGCCGAGTATGTCTTCTGAAGTGTGGACATAAGCATACGGATTATTCTCATCGGCAGGATGAAGAAAGACCCGCTGCTTTGTATCGTGGGCGAGCAGCGGGATGACAGCAACCGCAACGAGAATGCAAACGACGCGCAGAGAATTGCGAAGGGCTGGAGATTGGGCCGGCATCTGCCATAGCGACTCAAACGCGAGGCCAACAAATAATGAAATAGGCAGCCATAAATTTAGAGCGAGCCACGGTGTCTTGTAGGGAATTGTGCAGTAGAGAATGCCGATGATTGCAGTGTAAAGCGCCAGATAGCCATACGCTGAACGCTGCCGCTTGAGGGTGGAGAAAATGAAGCCAATGCACGCCAGCGCTAGTATCACTCCGCCCGCCCAACCGCCGCTGAGCAGCTTTGCGTAATACCAGAAGGGCTTTTGATGGCCTTCTCCGCTCGCACGTGCCATGAAGTTTGGCAATGCTTGCATCAATGCGGCAAAGACTTTCCAGTTGCTGCCGAACCAAGTGAATAGCATCACGCTTAGCAAAATAAATACGGTTGTCGCAATGAGTGCCATCCTAGGTTGCCAAAGATTCAAAAGATTTTTTCGGCGTGGATTCAAATACCAGAAAATTACTGCGGCAGCAGCAAGCGCGACGAAGTGAAGAAGTGCGGTCTCTTTGCTGGCCAGCATCAACGCAGCGCATGTTGCAGCCAAGGCCGTCTGTCCGGTGGAAAGCGTTTTGCCTGCTCGCCAAGCGGCGATGATTAATCCGAAGGTTGAGGCTACAAAGATTGATTCATGAATGAAGTAGCGGTCATAGTAGACGGGGAGTGGAGAGATGGCGAATAGCAAAGCGGCAATCATGCAGGGGATAAAGCCGAAGAATTCAACCGCCGCGCCGAAGAGCAGAATCGTAATTGTTCCGGCAAGGACGGTTGTCAGGCGCAGTTCAGATTCGGTGAGGTCGGAAAATGTTTTTGCACCTTGCATTTTTACCAACGGCAACGCCACTGCTGAGAGCAGGGGGCCGTGCCGGTCCTGCGGATCGTAGATGAAGGATTTTCCGGCCAGCAGATCACCGACGATGTATGCATTGACGGCTTCATCGGTATGCATGGGACGCACACCCAAATGCGGCAGACGCAGGGACAGTCCAAGCAGCGCCAGCAGTAGAAAAATTGTCCATTGAATCCACTTTGGAGGCAGGGAAGAATTCACCATACTCAGTGGATTGTGCTTGTAGGGAACAACCTCTGGCTGATTGGCGCTCATAAGATTGTTACACCCACTTCAACGTTTGCGGAGATGGCGTTTCCT
>CAIZGA010000577.1 GCA_903932385.1 uncultured Acidobacteriota bacterium | reverse complement strand
TGAATTTCTGGCAAATATGAGTCATGAAATTCGCACGCCGTTGAATGGCATTATCGGTATGACTGAGCTGGCACTGGAAACCGAGCTAACAACGGAGCAACGAGAATATTTGGACACCGTAAAGCTATCTGCGGATTCTCTTCTACTGGTAATCAATGACATTCTTGATTTCTCGAAAGTGGAAGCTGGCCGACTCGAGCTTGAGGCCATTGATTTTGACCTGAATGATTCGCTCGAAAACACACTGAAGACACTAGTGCTGCGAGCAGATGAAAAAGGAATTGAACTGCTCTGCGAGGTCGATAAGGATGTGCCGGAAATGGTCCGCGGCGATTACGGTCGTTTACGGCAGGTGTTGGTGAATCTGGTAGGCAATGCCATCAAATTCACTAGTCATGGCGAGGTGCTGGTTCGCGTGCAAGTGTTGGAAAAGTTGGCGGACGCTTACATGCTGCAGTTCACAGTGGCAGATACCGGCATCGGCATTGCGCCAGAAAAGTTGCAGACCATCTTTGATCCGTTTGTGCAGGCAGATTCATCCACCACGAGAAAATATGGCGGCACTGGGCTCGGTCTCAGCATCACTTCCGGCCTGGTGGAAATGATGGGCGGAAAAATCTGGGTAGAGAGTGAATTCGGTCGCGGCTCGCAATTTTATTTCACCATCAAGCTGCATCCGGCTGAACTGCGAGCTGCAACAGTGTCGGCTTCCATCGATTCGCTGAAAGGTGTGCGCGTGCTGGTGGTGGACGACAACCGCACCAACAGGCGCATTCTGGACGCGGTGCTGGCGAACTGGGGGATGCTGCCCACCTCAGTAGATGGCGGAGAAGCGGCAATTATTGAATTGAGAGCTGCAATGGAATCCAATCAGCCATTTCGGTTGGTGTTGACCGACAGACACATGCCCAACATGGACGGCTTCACCATGATTGAAAGTATTCGCCGCGAACGGGAACTTTCCACAGCTGTCATTATGATGCTGACTTCAGGGGGACATCGCGGTGATGCACAACGGTGCGAAGAGTTGAATGTTGCTGCTTACTTGCTGAAGCCAATCCGTCAGTCGGAACTACGCGCAGCGCTAGCATGCACGGTGGGAACAAATACCACCGACCTTAAGTCGCCATTGATTACGCAGGCCACACTGCAGAACTCCGGAGATCCGGGTGCAAAGCTATCAATGCTCTTGGTGGAGGACAACTCTGTTAATCAACTGTTGGTGAAAAAGATGTTGGAGAAGCGCGGACACGCGGTGACGGTTGCCTCGGATGGCCAGCAGGCCGTGAACATACTGCGTGAGAAATCTTTTGATCTGGTGCTGATGGATGTACAAATGCCAGTGATGGATGGGCTGACGGCGACGTCCACGTTGCGAGAAATGGAAAAAACAACAGGGAATCACCAGCGCGTGGTTGCCATGACAGCATTCGCCATGACTGGCGATAAGGACCGCTGCCTCGCTGCCGGCATGGACGGATATCTGTCAAAGCCGATTCGTGCACAAGAACTAGATGATTTGCTGGAAGCATTGATTGAGACAAAAATGCAGCCATCACAAGCCAATCTAAATGACAGTGCCAACAGCAACGGCAAGGGATGTGTTGATGCAGAGGAGTTGCTAGGCAGGATTGACGGCGACCTCGCGCTGCTGTCGGAGTTACTGAACATCTTCCGAACGGAATATCCGGAATACCTGCGCGTTGCGCGGGAATCACTGGCTGCCGGTGAACTAGAGCCGCTGAAGCGCGTGGCGCATACACTGAGAGGCTCGCTCGCTAACCTTTCAGCAGTAACGGCCAGTGAGATTGCCGCAAGATTGGAGAACGAGACAGAGCAGCTAGATCTGGAAAGCACCGGCCTGCTGGTGAACTTGCTTGAAGCAGAAATTGTCAAGTCAGTAGCAGCGCTGGAGTCTATTCGATAGGAATGAAGAAGAATGAAAATTCTTATTGCAGATGATGATGCAACATCCAGATTGTTGATGGAAAAAATGCTGCGCACCTGTGGATATGACGTTGTAGTTGCTGCAGACGGGAGCGAAGCCGTCAGCATCCTATCCGCTGAAGATGGTCCGAAGCTGGCGCTGATTGACTGGATGATGCCGAAGATGGATGGGCCCGAAGTTTGCCGACGCCTACGCTTCCAGCATGATCGGGCCTACGTGTACATCATTTTGTTGACATCGCGGCAGTCGAAGCAGGATATTATCGCCGGCCTCGAATCTGGCGCAGACGACTACCTGACAAAGCCGTGCCATGTGGAGGAACTTAAGGCGCGATTGCATGTAGGCGAGCGCATCCTCGACCTCGAAGAACGGTTGGTTGAAGCCAGAGAAGAGATGCAGTTCAAGGCGACACACGATGCCCTGACGACATTATGGAATCAGGGAGCAATTCTATCGCTTCTCAATCGTGAGATGTGTCGCGCAATGCGTGAGCGCCAGATACTGAGCCTGATGTTGTGCGATGTTGATTATTTCAAGCAGATCAATGATGCGCATGGCCATCTGGTTGGTGACAAGGTGCTGATTGAAGTTGCTCGACGTCTGCAGTCGGCGGTGCGCCCGTATGATTCGGTTGGTCGTTATGGCGGCGAAGAATTTCTTATCGTTCTTACCGGTTGCGATGAAGTAGATACGAAGGTCCGCGCCGAGCAGATTCGAAATGCAATATGCAGCGAGCCATTTATCTGCGATACAAAGGTAATCAATCTCACCATCAGTGTCGGCGTTTTGTTTCACAGGGTTAAAAAGGGAAATACAAATGTTGAAGATGTTCTTGGTTCCGTAGACGCCGCCTTGTACAAAGCAAAAGCGGCAGGGCGCAACTGCGTAGCTTATGCCAACCCGACAGACACCATGATGGAGTAAATGCTGTTGTAGATGAATGTAATGGTCATGCAAATCTGTGTGTTCGTGGAAGAAAGCAATATATCAATCTGAAGGAGATTGCTCCCTTACGACGGGATTAGCAATGAGAAAAATAACGAAATTAACGTCGCCGCGCGGCCAGGATGCACGACCGACTCAAAAGCGCAACAGATTGCGCCAGCAACGCGCGCTGGGCAGCCTGATAGAAACGGCACTCGACAGCGTGCCACAGGGCATTGCCGTCTATGACGACGATGAGGTGATTCGCTATGCGAATTCACGATTCAGCGAACTGCTCGGCATTCGCAAGGGGCAAATTTGCAGCGGAATGAAACTGCAACAGCTGTTGGATGCCCATGCGCAGCGAATAGGCACGGCTTCAATGTATGAAGTTGCATTCGCTAAACATGGACTGAAGCGAACTCGTGCCGTTTTGCACATCAACAAAGCTGTGAACAGGATTGTTACGGTGACGCAGCACGCAGTGGCCACCGGTGGTTGGGTGGCGACAGTTGAGGATGTGACCGACAGAAGAAATGTCGAGCGGAAATATTCGCTGAATATAAACAGCGATTCGCTGACCGATCTACCCAATCGCGCAAGTTTTATGGAACTGCTACAACAGTCCATTTCTCATTCGCGGCAGGAGAAAAAAATCGCATTGCTCTGTGTCGATATCAATCGATTCAACAGAGTGAATGAGATGTATGGAAATGAGGTAGGTGACACGTTGCTGAAGGCTGTCGTCTACAGATTGGCCAATTGCATCCGTACATCTGATACTTTGGCGCGCACCGGTAGCGACGAATTCGCCATTATTCAGGCCGGAGTAAAAAAGCCCAAAGACGCAGCCGTACTGGCCAGCAGAATATCGGAGGCGTTGTCACAACCGTATCGTGTGGGTCCGAACAGCGAGGAAGTTAGCGTCAGCGCGAAAATTGGTATTGCAATTGCGCCAGTGGATGGAATTGAAGTCGATGTGTTGATGAAGCACGCAAATCTGGCTATGTACCGTGCCAAGAACATTACCCACACCGACTACAGCTTTTATGAGCCTGGCTTGGACGCGGACTTGATTACACGCCACGCGCTGGAACAGGAAATGAAGCACGCGCTGCAACGCAATGAATTTGAGTTGTACTACCAGCGTTTTGTAAATCTGGAGAAGGGGAATGTTGTTGGCTATGAAGCGTTGTTGCGCTGGCAGCATCCGGAGCGCGGCATTCTGATGCCAGACAAATTTATTCCAATAGCCGAGGAGTGCGGCCTGATTGACGACCTGGGTCACTGGGTCATACGCAGTGCAACGCAACAAGCTTCACAATGGCAGCGCGGAACAAGGCTAGCCATCAATTTGTCTCCGCTGCAATTGCAGAATCGGGCACTTCACCATGTGATTCAGGAGTCATTGAAACAGGCAAAACTTCCGGC
The DNA here is from genome assembly GCA_903932385.1 of uncultured Acidobacteriota bacterium. Lineage (GTDB taxonomy): Bacteria > Acidobacteriota > Terriglobia > Terriglobales > Acidobacteriaceae > CAIZGA01. Next base: position 2,382 of record CAIZGA010000577.1, on the reverse strand, counting down.
GAAGCAATTGGAAATTGAAATTACGGAATCAACATTTCTGCATAATTCCACTATCAATATAAAGATGCTGCAGCGCTTGAAGCGCCTTGGAGCGCGCATTGTGCTGGATGATTTCGGCACAGGATATTCATCGCTGGGTTACCTTTTGGATTTTTCTTTCGATAAGTTGAAGATTGATCGCAGCTTCATCTCAGGCTATCCAAACAACAGGCAGTCGGCGCTGTTGGTCAATGCCATTGTCGGATTAGGCGATAGCTTTGGCATGGTAGTTTCTGCAGAAGGGGTAGAGAAGCTGTCGCAGGTGCGTCAGTTGCGCGCGGTGGGTTGCCAGGAAGCGCAGGGGTTTTACTTCGGCAGGCCGGAGCCAATGAAGGGCGCGCATCACTCTGCTGTAGTATGAGTGATATTGTTGTCGTTTTCCCGATCCGTAATTTTCCCAAGCGCTTCTGATTGGCCTCGAAGCGGAATTAGTATTATTTGACAGTTGTAAGTGATTCAATGAAAGATTCACTGGCAGCACTTTGCGAGAGCGTCGTGCGCAATGGTCGGAGATGGCTGTAAACAATTCAGAATGAGGGAAACGATATGAAAGAGAAAGTTCTGTTCCGTACAGGCATCCTGGCCGGGACATTTGTCATCGCTGCGGCAATCATCCCTGCACTATCGGCGCAACAAGTAACTCCTCATAATCAGGTGCCGCCTGCCTATCAGACTTCCGGTCCCACTGGCTGCGTCGGTTGTGTCTCCAGTGCGCCAGCAGCAAATACATTGCAGGCTGCCAGCCAGACTCAACCGCCGCCGCAGGGCGCGAACCTCAGCCTGCCTGGATCGCCGCCTTCCACCTACGCACAGAAACGCGTTGGCACTCCAATGAATCTTCCGAATCCGCTGCCGTATGATCTGCTGTTGCAGAACGGCCGCGTTATTGATGCCAAGAACAATATTGACCGCGTAACTGATGTCGCAATTAAAGACGGAAAGATAGCCGCTGTGGGTGATCATCTCAACGCGGCGGACGCAGCCCGCACTGTTGATGCGCATGGACTGCTGGTGACTCCTGGGCTGGTCGATATCCATACCCACGTCTATGCCAGCACCGGCGAAAAGGGATCGCTTGCTGGAGATGAAAGTGTTTGGCCGGATGGTTTCACATTCCGTACTGGCGTGACAACCGTTGTCGATGCGGGCAGTTCTGGCTGGCGCAATTTTGAGGATTTCAAAGAACACATTATTGATCGTTCACAGACCCGGGTGCTTGTGATGCTCAACATTGTTGGCGCGGGCATGCGTGGCGGTAATTACGAAGACAACCTCGCGGATATGGATGGCGAGTTCACCGGGGCGATGGCAAAACGGTATCCCGGAATTGTTGTCGGAGTTAAAAGCGCGCACTACCCCGGCCCCGAATGGGACCCGTATATCCAGGCAGTAAAAGCGGGAACCATCGCGAACATTCCAGTGATGATTGACTACGGCGCGAACCGGATTGAACGGCCGCTCTCAAAATTGCTTTCCACTTATCTGCGGCCCGGCGACATCTACACGCATACGTACTCGGGATTCCGTGGCGAGCAGGATACGCAGACGCTGAAAGAAAGTCAGGCACTGCGCACCGGCCGTGCCCGTGGCATATATTTTGATGCAGGTACTGGCGGCGGTAGCTTCCGATTCGCGGTTGCGATTCCGCTTATCCGCGATGGGTTCAAGCCCGACTCGCTCTCGACCGATCTTCATACCGGAAGCATGAACGGAGCAACCAAGGACATGTTGACCGTGATGGGCGCGTTTATTTCATCAGGGTTGACGATTCCGGAAGTCGTTGCCGATGCAACATGGCATCCGGCTCGTGAAATCAAGCAGGAACAACTCGGCAACTTATCTGTTGGTGCGCCGGCGGATGTTGCCGTACTCAGCGTTCAACACGGCAGCTTCGGCTACATGGATTCTGACAATCGCCGCAATCCGGGTGATACCCGTCTGACCTGTGAGCTCACCATTCGCGCTGGAAAGGTTGTTTACGACTTGAACGGCTTGGCGACGGATGACTGGAATAAGCCACTGACCAGCAATCCAAGATATTCCGCGCATTGGAGCAGCAATCCGCCAAAGGTTCTGCTGCCGGAGCAGATTACGCCGACAAAGAAATAATTCGCAACAACAATACGATTACGAGAGCAGCCGCCTAAGGAGTATCATCGCGGCTGCTTCGTGTTTCGAATCAGAACGCTGGTAGATGTTCGATGAGCATCAACGATGATACGTTTCTCTCGCTTAACTTAAACGCCTGGCTCTCTGAGGAAAGCCAGGCGTTTTTTGTTGGGATTGATGATTGATTTAGGAAAGAACCCAGCCAGCACGGTTCTCGCGTTTGATGAACGGTGC
>CAIZGA010000576.1 GCA_903932385.1 uncultured Acidobacteriota bacterium | reverse complement strand
TGAAACCCATCGCGGCACGTGGCTGATTACTTTTTGGGGGCCCGGTAAGCGGTTGCTGGTTATGTGAGGTGCTTGTAGGCATCGTATGCGTAGTAGCCGATGATGCCGAGGGTAAGAACGCCTACGATGATGCCCAGAACGCGGACAATGGGTTGGATGTGGCGGACTTTATTGATGATTTCCACCTGCTCCTGATGCTGAACTTCCTGATTGCCGGTGAGGAAGAGCTGGTCTTCTTCATGGCTGGTGATTTGTGACTGGTACAGGATGGCGATTATCCAAGCCAGAGCAAATGCGCCCCAGACAATCCAGACAATTTCAATCGTGGTGAGATTCATACCTGCCTCCGTGTGCAGTACCGATGACGGGCTGTACGTTGGACGGCGACCCACTCCTGCTCAGGTAGCGCGAATGCGTAATTGTGTCCGTCGAAGGCATGATACTCCGAGGAATGGGCTAGTCAACGGTGATTTTGGTCACGTTTGTGGGGCTGGGAACAATAGAATGTACGGTGGAATGGGCCGAAGGGGCGGATTGGGAAAATAAAGCCGGAAGCCATCCGATTGTGCATAAACCACTTGGCGCGGTAAACGTCTAAAATCAAGAGACGGAACAAGTTGAACGGCGGAAGTCTTTGCTGAAACGATTTGAGGAGCGGGCAGGCGCGCAGTGAACGAATTTGTCATCAAGCTGGCGGACGAACGGGGACGTGTGCAGGAGCAGGTGCAGCCCGCTGCCAGCGCCGAGGAACTGAAGCAGAAGTTTCTGCAGGCGGGATACTACGTCTACTGGGTGAAGCCGCGCGGGTTGACCGGAGCCAAGAGCCGGCGCAAGAAAGTAAAGCTGGAAACATTCCTCATCTTCAACCAGCAGTTTTTGACGCTGATTCGCGCAGGCCTGCCGATTCTGACTTCGCTGGCGTTGCTGAGTAAGCGGCAGAAAGACCCGATGCTGCGGGCGCAACTGGAAGATGTGGGCATGAGGGTGAAGACTGGCGAGTCGCTCTCCAGTGCGTTTGAGGCGCAAGGCAGTTTCCCGGTGATCTACACAACTACGCTGCTGGCAGGCGAACGCGCCGGCAATCTGGGCGAGGTGTTGGAGCGGTTTATCGGCTTCCAGCGGGTGGCATTGACCTTCCGCAAGAAACTGGTGGCTTCGCTGATTTATCCCGTACTGCTGGTGGTGGCGGCGAGTGTGCTGGTTTCGTTCCTGATTGGATTTGTGGTGCCGAGGTTCGGCGAACTTTTTCTACAGATGGGAACCAAGCTGCCGACCTTCACGCTGTTCCTGATGGCGGTGGGCAAGGACTTCCAGAAGTATGGTTTGTACGGCGCAGCGGTATTGCTGGTTGGCGGATTTCTTTTCTATCGCTGGTCGGCGACGGATGCCGGTGCGCTGGCGGTGGACAAGGCGAGACTGGCGACGCCGATGCTGGGCGGCATCTGGCTGAAGTATCAGGTGGCATTGTTTTCGCGAACGCTGGCGACGCTGCTGACCGGCGGTTTGCCGCTGGTGCCATCACTGGAAACAGCGGCACGATCGATTGCGAGTCGACAGATTGGCAACGCGGTTTTTGATGGCGTGAGCACGGTGCGCGAAGGCGAGACGCTGGCTACATCGTTGCAAGAGACGAAGGTGTTTCCTGACCTGGCGATTGAGATGATTGAAGTCGGCGAGAGCACCGGCGCGCTGCCGACGATGTTGAATTCTGTGGCGGAATTTTTTGAGGAAGACGTTCAGACGTCGCTGACAGCGCTGATGAGCTTGATTGAGCCGGCGATTTTGATTGTGATGGGCGTGATTGTGGCGGCGATTCTGATTGCGCTGTACCTGCCGATTATCAGCATGGGTTCTGCAGGCTTGGGACAGTAGAGGAGCGGACGATGGGGAATGTGCCAGTAGCAACACCGATGAATGGCAACGCGACCGACGAACTGCAGCGCGCGCAGGCGCTGGCAAAGCGTTACCACACCGAACTCGTGGACCTGAAGAACTTCCGTATCCAGCATGATCTGTTCAAGAGCGTGCCGGTGGACATGATGTTCCGCTACAACTTTGTGCCGCTGGAACAGAAGGACGGACAGTTGCTGATTGCGGTGAGCGACCCATCGAAGCTGATGGTGCTGGATGAAATCAGCGGGTTGCTGGGGCAGAGCATACAGGTGCGGGTGGCGACGCTGAGCCAGATTACCGACCTGCTGAAAAAATCAGAACAGTCGCAACGTGTGTTGGACGAGGCGAGCGAGAGCCTGACGTTTGACGTAGTACCGGGCGAAGAAAATTCCGACGAGAATATTTCGATTGAGAAACTGACGGCCGATGATGACATCAGCCCGATTATTCGTTTAGTCGATACGACCATCTT
>CAIZGA010000575.1 GCA_903932385.1 uncultured Acidobacteriota bacterium | reverse complement strand
GCCGGAATCCATGGCGGCCCTGGCCGGATGGACTTCAGCAACATCCACCGGCGGCGGCGTAACCGCTTGCACCGCTACAGCCACCGGTTGCCCCTACCCGATTCTGGCGAATAAGGCGACCTCTACCATGTTGGGATACGCAGCGCAGGTTGGTTTCACACCGCCGAATGCATATTCATCGGCAACCTACTATGCCAGCAACGCTGTGTACCAGTACTTTGAACCGTTCCCGCAATTCAGCGGCGTCAGCGACTCCACCAGCTTTGTCGGCAACTCTGCTTATAACGCTCTGGAAGTTACGCTGAAGCAGCGCGAAGCGCACAATCTTAACTTCATGGTCAACTACACGTACTCCAAGACGATTGATGACTTGGGCACATTCCGTGTGGGCGACCATCAGCGTCTTGACCGTTCGCTTTCCACCGCAGACCAGCCGGAGAACCTGACCGTGACTGCGGTGTACAACTCACCCTTCGGCCGCGGAAAGATTGGTAGCGACAGCTTCCTGGTCCGCAACCTTGCGGGTGACTGGTCGCTTTCCACCATCTTCCTGTATCACTCTGGATTCCCGATTGCCGTTACCGGTTCGGGATGCGGTGGATCTGCCATCCTCAACCAGTGCATGCCGAACATTGTTGCCGGACAGCCCGCAAGAATCAACGGTGCTTACGGCAAAGGTGCAACGGCTGCTCCTGGATCGCCGAATTACATCGGCAACATCCAGTACATCAACCCGGCAGCCTTCACCGTCAACATCGCCGGCACAGCCGCAAACTATGGAACAACAACCGGTCAGGCCACCTCTGTGGGCAACGGCCCGGCACTGTATGTTCCCGGCAATGCACCTCGCGTCGCAGCCCTCAATCTCTGGGGCATGCCAACCTACAACGACGATCTCGGAATCAAGCGCATCTTCCCGATTTACAAACAGTGGAAGTTCCAGTTTGAAGCTGATTTCCTTAACCTGACCAATCACGTGGTCTGGGCCTCGCCGGCAGCTGTGGCAAACAGCAGCGGCTTCGGCACTATCTCTTCCTTGGCCAGTTCGCCGCGTGATATTCAGCTCTCCGGTCGTCTGAGCTTCTAAGAACCAAGTGTTGTATCCTCCATTGGGCTGCCGAGCAATCGGCAGCCTTATTTATTGCGCTGAAATATTTCTACATATTTGCCAGCGATGTGCTGAGTGGTTATTGTATGAAGTGGAAGCTGTCGGTCGGCTGTATGGCCGCTACATTATCTTCTGCGCCAATGCACGCGGAACAACACGCAACACAATAAGGAGAGATAGGGTGAACTTGAAACTGAAGATTTCGGCAGTACTTCTCGTGTCTGCCATGGTTGCTGCTCCAGCATTTGCGCAGGGCAGCGGTGCGTCTGACTACAGTTCGAAATGCGCCATGTGCCACGGTGCAGATGGTCTTAGCAACTCTCCCGCCGGCAAGGCTCTGGGAGCGAAGTCGCTCAAAGATCCGGCTGTGGTCAAAGCCACTGATGCTGCTCTGACGGCCACGATCAAAAACGGCAAGGGTAAGATGCCGGCATTCAGCGGCAAGCTGAGCGACGCACAGATTAAGGGCGTTCTCGCCTATGTGCGCACTTTGCAGAAGAAGTAGAAACTCATCGTAGTGCCAACAGCAGGCGTGCCAAACGGTGCGCCTGTTTTGTTTTAAGTTGTGTCCGCTTTTCTGCAGCATACCAGCCAAAATCCAATGTGACCTGCGTCACAGACGAACCCCTCTTACTTCGCATATCTTTCTCTGCGAGCGAGAGGAGACGTGTATCTCGTATCGCTCCTGAAATGAAATTCTCTGGCAGTGTTGCCGATAACTGCAGTGGGTGCCTATAGATATGTGTCAGTGCGCAGAAAAGCAACCGCACGATGAAACCACTCGACGCCGAGTGATGGAAGCATTTTTGGGCGGCGGCATCCTCGCCACGCTCGCTTCTTTCCTATACCCGGTCATCCGCTTTATGATTCCGCCGCCTGTGGCCGATCTGGGTGGCAGTGAAGTGGTTGCCGCAAAGGCTGCGGATATG
>CAIZGA010000574.1 GCA_903932385.1 uncultured Acidobacteriota bacterium | reverse complement strand
CGGAACTGCGGCCACACGTTCATCGTGTTCGGGTACGGGAAGAGCCAGTAGGCCAGCCACGGACGGCCGACGTGAATCAGCGGGAACAGGCCCGCGCAGACCACGGCAAACAGCGTCATCGCTTCGGCAAAGCGGTTGATCGAGTTACGCCAGCCCTGCTTGAACAACAGAAGGATGGCCGAAATCAGTGTGCCTGCGTGGCCGATACCAATCCACCAGACAAAGTTGATGATGGCGAAGCCCCAGGCGCCCGGTATGGTCACGCCCCAGATGCCGACGCCCTTCAGAAACAGCCAGACCAGCGCCACCAGCAGCAGCGTGGCCACCGAGCCGGCAAACGCCAGGCCGAAGAACCAGCCCATCGGCGTGTTGTTGGTCAGCACAATCCGCGATATCAGCTCAGTGACCGACTTGAAAGTCTGTCCCGGCGCAATCACGGAATACTCGCCCGTTCTCGGGTCAATCATTTTCGGGTCGTGGATGGGTTCCTTGGTTGCCATTTACCCCAGCTCCGGATTCGGGTTGATGACGCCAGCGACATACGTCGTGCGCGGACGGAAATTCAAATCAGCCAGCACCTGATAGCTCCGCTCACCAGCCTTGCGGCGCGTTACATGGCTTGCTGGATCATTCTGGTTGCCGAAAACAATTGCGCCGGTCGGGCAGGCCTGCTGGCAGGCAGTCACAATCTCGCCGTCCTTGATGTCGCGGTTTTCCTTGTCCGCGTCAATCTTCACGGCCTGGATGCGCTGGATGCAGTAGCTGCACTTCTCCATCACGCCGCGGCTGCGGACGCTGACATCCGGATTGCGCATCAACTTCAAGCTCTCGGTGTCGTAATCCGAGTACAGCAGGAAGTTGAAGCGGCGGACCTTGTACGGGCAGTTGTTGGAGCAGTAGCGGGTGCCCACGCAGCGGTTGTAGACCATGGTGTTCAGGCCTTCCGGCGTATGCACCGTGGCTCCCACCGGGCAGACCTGCTCGCAGCCCGCGTTTTCGCAGTGCTGGCAGGCCATCGGCTGGAAGTGTGCGCGCGGCGTATCGAGGTCGCCCTCGAAATACGTGTCGATGCGCAGCCACTGCATGTTGCGGCCAACCTTCACCTGGTCGCGTCCCACTACGGCGATGTTGTTCTCCGCGTAGCAGCCCACGATGCAGGCATTGCAACCAATGCAGGAGTTGAGGTCAATCGACATCGCCCATGCATTTTTCTCGGTGCCGTTGGAATTGTTCTTGTAATCCCACGGCTTGAACATCGTCTCGTTGGTCTCGGGCGTTTCACGGCCTTCACCCTCGTGCGCGAAGTCGGGGTTCTTACGGTATTCCTCCAGCGTGGCGTAGCGGATGACGCCGCGGTCCGCTGCTTCGTTACCCGGCAGCGACGTCCTGCCGTTGCCGGCTTCCCAGAAGGGGCTCTTCGATCGCGTATCCGCGGAGTGGACCTTGGTCACGCAGATGTCATAGGTAACGCCTGCCACCTTGGTCGCCGTTGCGCCATTCGCGAACAGCGGAGCGTCGCTCGTGCGAATCGTGTAGGCATTGAATCCCACAGCCGATCCGGCACGTCCGGCAAACTCGCGGCCAAATCCCAGATGCACGGTAATGGCTCCATCCGGATGACCTGGAACCATCAGCACGGGCGCCTTCACCGAACGGCCATTCAGCTTGATTTCAGCGACGTCGGATTCCTGCAAACCCAGCTTGCTCATCGTGCCCATCGACATCAGGGCAGCGTTGTCCCAGCTCAGGCTGGTCACCGGCTTGGGCAGTTCCTGCAGCCAGCCGATATTGGCAAAGCGTCCGTCGTAGAGGCTGGAATCGGGGCGGAAAATCACTTCCAAACCATTGGCCGTTGGCGGTACCGCATCCGAGGTCAACGGCTTCGGCGAAACACTCTTAGCCGTGAAGGCAGTGCCTTCGATAAAGCCCGCGTGCAGCGCCTTGCGCCAGCCGGCTTCAAAGTCGCCCTTGATGGCTGCCTTGCTGTTTTCGCGCACCGCGTTGTAGGCAGAGAGTGCAAACTCATCCAGCAGCGACTGCACAATGTCATGCGCCGTCTTGCCGCCGTAGAGCGGTTCAATCATCGGCTGGATAATGCCCAGCGTGCCGTCATACGTACGCGCGTCCGACCAGCTTTCCAGCGAATGCG
>CAIZGA010000573.1 GCA_903932385.1 uncultured Acidobacteriota bacterium | reverse complement strand
GGCGTGCCGGCGAAGAACTGGCTTCTGCGCTGGTAGTCTCGCCATCCCATCTTGCCCTTCACATAAAGCAGCGAGGCCAGCGTTTGCGCCGTAGTTTCCGCAGTGCTGCCGTCAGGTGTGATTTCATCCACACGCAGATGCACGGCGCCGGAGTGCGAGAGTGCGGCGGCGATGTTCGCATCGAATCCAACAGAGGCGACAAAGCTGGCGTCAGCTGGAATCGGCAGCGTGAAACCCATTACCTGAATTTGCCCGGCGGCGGTTGGCTTGCCCGGCGGATGTACGGCAAACGGCAGGCCGAGCCGGCCGATGCCCCAGGCGATGCTCAGCAGCGGCACATCGCCGTAACGTTCCGCCACCAGCGAACTGCCGCTCGAGGGCAACGCGGCGGAGCGGTAACGGTCGACGATGGAGTGGATTTGTTCCGGCGTGGGCATGTTGGAAGTGGCCACCATGTCGTAGCCGAGAAAGGTGACGCGCAGGGTGCGGCCTTCCACCGGGATGGTGTAGATGTCGTGGCCGACGTAGGTCTCGCGCGAGTTGGAAAGCGCGGCAACGTACGGCTCCAGCTTCTTGCGATTAAATCGTCCCTGCAAAACGATGGAGTAGGCGATGGGCCCGTTGGGTCCATTCGGGTCCGGCATCTGGTGCAGGGCTATGGCCAGCTCGTCCAGATCGCGTTCGTAGTTGAAGCCGGTGTTGGCCAGGAACCGCTGGTAGTCGGGGTCCATGTCCAGCGGCGTGGCCGTGGGGTGCGCGGTGGCGCGCAACGGCTTCAGGTCAAAGTAGAGAACGGCGTCGGACTCCGGCAACAGGCGGGCGGACTCCGGCGGCGCCTTCATGCGCAGGAAAACGGCCAGCGCCAGCAGGACCACCAGCAGGAAGGCGATGAGCAACGTGTTGCGTGTGCGCTTACGTAGCATAGGTTTTTTGTTGCATTGAAGCCTGTGCGAACAGCATATCTGAATGTACCAAGTTGTTGCTTGTAGGGTGAGATTCACTAGAGTAGGATTACGAAAATATTAATCTTTGCCTTGAGGAGTTGTACGCGATGAAGCGAATACTGACTCTGTATCTAATCATGTTTTTGATTTTGCCAATGGCCGTATTGGCAGCCCATAATGATGACCATGTGTGGCATAGCGGGAAAATTCTAGACCAAAATCGTGCGAGATACTTTGCAGGGATGATTCACAATTCTTCATCATCAACTTCAAGCAACGGCAGTTTTGATGCAACTGCTAACAGCTCAACGTATGGCGGTTCAACATCTACAAACATAAATGGTAGTTATTCAGGAACAAGTACAACGTCGACAACCGGTACTTCGACGGCAGTATATCGAGTCTATGACTACTTAACGATTGAAGGCGATGATGCTGTTTATTTTACTTCAGAGCGCTTAGTGTGGCGATGGTCGAAAGGCGCACATGTTAGCGTCAATGGAACAGTGAAATATTACATTGAAGGACGAAAGATACATCTCATAGATGAAGATGGTAAAGAACGCTCAATTGAAATTGTTAAAACAATTATTAAACCTTCAACTACACATAGCGTTAATGTTGTAGCTCCTGCGGCAGCAACCCCACAACAACCCGTATCAACAAAGAGCTCTGAGATGGCAACAATTGCGATTGATGCTTCAGTTTCAGCCGCTGATATCGAGGTGGATGGTGATTTCGTAGGAAATACTCCATCCACAATTACGCTAACGGCAGGGAAACATACGATTGTTGTGAAGAAAAAAGGATATGCCGACTG
>CAIZGA010000572.1 GCA_903932385.1 uncultured Acidobacteriota bacterium | reverse complement strand
GTTGTATTTATCGCTGAGGTCCTGAATGGGACGGAAGAATCGCCATGCATATTGCATGAAGGCCACCAGCACGCCGAGCGTGACCCAGTTGTGGATGACGCCACGACCGCCCAGCCAGATGACCAGCGCAATCGCCAGCGTACTCAACCACTCCACCGCGGGGTAATAAAGCGAGTAGGCAAAGATGGCGTCTTTGTACGCGACCATGTTCAACATGTTCACGGCTTCAAAATCATGTGCTGCGCGTGCTTCGCGATTGAAGAGCTGAACCACACTCATGCCGCTGGAGTGTTCTGACAGGAAGGCATTGATTTTTGCTACGGCAGAACGGATACGGCGGAAGCTGTCGCGAACAAAAATTCGAAACAGGCGAGTGACGTAGAGTATGGCCGGCATCACGGCAAAGGCCACAAGCGCCAACCACCAGCTGATGCACAGCATCACAATCACAATGCCGGCCAGTACGAAGATGTCTTCAAAGATGGCCAGCACGCCGCTGGTAATCATTTCATTCAGCGCATCCACGTCACTGGTGACGCGCGTGACCAGACGGCCGACTGGGTTACGGTCGAAGAAGCCAACATGCATCCGCTGCAGATGACGGAAGAGTTGGCTACGCATGTCGAACATGATTTTCTGGCCGGTCCACTGCATCAGGTAGGTCTGCAGAAATTCGAGGGCATAGCTCATGCAAAGCGCCAGCAGCCAGATACCGCACAACTGCAGGATGCCAACCTTCGGGTCTGGCGAAAGATGCGAAAGCCAGCCGATGTAGACCGCGTGGAAGCCATCTACCAGCCGCAGGATGAATCCGGCAACAGCATTGTGGGTGACATTGGAAAGCGACGGCGCGGCAACAGGGGACTGCGCCATGTAGCGATTGATGGCGATAAGCGTAATCAGCGGGCCGACCACGTCGCAGCTGGCCTTCAGCACAGTGGCCACCAGCGAGACGATGGCCTGCACGCGGTAGGGACGCATGTAGGTCAGCAACCGCTTCATCATGCGGCCGTCGTAGGCTTTGCCTACAACTTCATCCTCTGAAGGGCGTTGCTGCTTTTTGCTTTCCTGCGTTTTTTGTTCTTCTTCTGCGGGCATCGCTATAGTTTTATTGTAGCGGTTAGGGAGTTTCTCGTGGATAGGTTGGGGCTGTACATTTCATTTCCGTTTTGTCGGTCAAAATGCAGCTACTGTAATTTTGCCTCGGGGGTCTATGCCCCTTCGCGGATGCGGCAATATGTTGACCGGCTCTGCGAGGAAGTGGCGGAGGCCGCAGAACATGCGGAGTTCCTGCAATCCAACCTGCCACAGCAGGTGGATACGGTCTACTTTGGCGGCGGCACACCCAGCCTGATTGCCCCTGATGATCTGGAACGGTTCTTCGCTGCCATTCACGATAAATTTACGCTGACCGCAGACGCCGAAATCACTATGGAGTGCGCGCCGGGGCAGCTGACCGATGATCTGCTAGCCGTGTGGCTGCGGCTGGGCGTGAATCGCGTCAGCCTGGGTGTGCAGAGTTTTATCGATAGTGAGGCCGCAGCGGTTGGTCGGCTGCATACCAGCGAAATTTGCAGGACGGAAATTACGCGCTTACGCGATGCGGGCATTCGCAACATCAATGTGGATTTGATTGCCGGCCTGCCTCACCAGACGATGGATAGTTGGCAGCAATCTCTAGATGCACTGTTGCAGACCGATGTGCCGCACGCCAGCGTGTATATGTTTGAGGTGGATGAAGATTCGCGGCTTGGTTTGGAGATTCTGCAAGGCGGCAAGCGATATCGTGCAGCCGATGTTCCTGATGATGAATCTGTCACTGCGATGTATGCAGTTGCCTGCGAACGCTTGAATACCGCAGGAATTCATCAGTATGAGATCTCAAACTTTGCGCGCAGGGGATCTCAGTCACTGCATAATCTCCGCTACTGGCTACGTCGGCCATACTTGGGTATGGGACTGGATGCGCACTCGATGCTTGCATCCAAAAACGGCGGCAATGAGGCAATGCGGTTTGCCAATACCGACAATCTTGATTTGTACTGCGATGGCGAACCGTATCTGCGGCCGGAACGCATCAGTGAGTTGCAGGCGTTGGAAGAGACATTCTTTCTTGGGCTTCGGCAGAATGCAGGCATCCAGCCAAAGCAGATTGCCGCGCAGTTTGGCACAGCGGCAGAGGTGTACAACGATACGTTACGAGAATTAGTTGCGGAAGGTTTTCTGCAAATTGATGGCGACTCGATCATGCTGAGTCACAAGGGCCGGTTGCTTTCCAATGAAGTTTTCGGTCGATTGATGGAGTGCAGCGCTGTTTGATATTTCAGGTTAATATTCCAGCAACACAGTATTCATCGGAATGTAGCATTTCACGGCGATGAATACGATAGCCTGTTGCTGTGCGCTTTTGAACATAATGAAGCCAACGAAATTGCTGGAGGAGATGGCTTGAGCCAGACAATTTTTCTTCTCGAAGACGATACCGACATTTCGCGGTTGGTGCAGTATCACCTGGAGGCCGCCGGATATACAGTGCGTACCTACGCCTCCACCAGCAACATTGTTACCGATGCCGAGCGGCAGCCGCCGGCTCTCTTCCTGCTGGACATCATGGTTCCAGGTGGCGACGGCACGGAAGTCTGCCGCAGATTGCGGCAGCATGCAGCGCTGAGCACGACCCCAATTATTTTTCTCACCGCTAAAGCCAGCGAGAATGATCGTGTGACCGGACTAGATTTAGGGGCCGACGACTACATCACCAAACCCTTTGCCACACGCGAGTTACTGGCAAGAGTGAAAGCAGTGCTTCGTAGGTTTGAGCGGCCTTCTACTCCCAGCGTTATCCAGTTCGACGCTATTGAAATTGATGCCAATGCCATGCAGCTGCGCATCAAGGGTGAGCTGACCACAACGACGGCGACAGAATTTCGCCTGCTTGATTACCTTGCGCGCCATCCGGGACGCGTTTTCAGTCGCGATCATTTGCTGGATGCGGTCTGGGGCGATGCACGTTTTGTGACTCCTCGATCTGTAGATGTCTATGTGCGCCGCATACGTGAGAAGATTGAGGCAGACCCGGAAACCCCGCGCTACTTGAAGACAGTGCGTGGTGCAGGCTACAGGTTCGAAATGCCGAAGTCGGCATAATTCTGGCTGCGATTGGTTTGCGTCCAGAGTTTCGCGCGTGAAAGTCGGTTCTCATGCAGCGCCAGATTCCAAAACTGATTCTTGTGGTTCTGCTGGCACAGCTTCTGCCATTGGCAGTCTTGCTGTGGCTTGGTGCCTCGGCATGGCTATGGGTATTGATGCTGGCCGTGGTGACTTCTGTTGGCGCAGCCATCGTGATTGGTAATGCCGCGAAGCGTCGCGTTGCACCGCTGCGCCGTTTTGCACACAGCATTGCAGCAGGAGACTGGACAGCGCGCAGTAGCGGCGATTTAGCGCAAGGTGGCCGCGACCTGGTCAGCGAGATTGCCATGGAACTGGATGATGCCGCTGCCCGCTTGCAGGCGCGAATGGCAGAGCTTGAATCCAGCCGCAGTGAACTGCAAGCAGTAATGGATAGCATGCAGGAAGCGGTTGTGGTTGTGGACGCCAGCGGTCGAATCCAATGGACCAATCAGGTGATGGAGCGCATCAGCGGCGGCGCAGTGAAGACCGGTTTTTCTCTGGTGCAGACCATGCGTGATCCGGATCTGCTGCTGTGTTTGCGCAATACGCTGGATTCGCGCGTGGTGAGCGAGGCCAAAGCAACGACTATCCTGCCTGGACGCGCCTTTGAAGTGAATGCTGCCCCCACGCCGGGCGGCGGCGCCGTGCTGGTGCTGCATGACATTACCCAAGTGGAACGAGCTGAACTGACGCGCCGCGACTTTATAGCAAACGTATCGCATGAACTGCGAACTCCGCTCACGTCCATCAGCGGCTATGTGGAAACGCTGCTGGATGCCAATGACAATCTTGATAATCATGCCCGCGAATTTCTCGGCATCATTCTGAAAAATGCAAACCGCATGAACCGCTTGACAGAAGATTTGCTGGCGCTGGCGCGGGTTGAGTCCGGCGAACATAAACTACATCCCTCTGCGGTGCATGCCAATCTGTTGATGGAAGATGCCATACACTCGCTGGCCGGATTAGCCGGCGATATGGGCGTGCAGTTGGAGCGGGGCAAATTAACCTCCACGCCGGTGATGGCAGATTCCGATGCAATTCAGCAGGTGTTAACCAACCTGATTGAAAATGCCGTGAAGTACGGCCAAAGTGGCGGCCGCGTGATTGTTTCCGCAGTCGATGTGGCAGGCGAATCAGTCTACGGCGGCCCTGGCAGCGACATGGTGGAGTTCTGCGTGCAGGACTACGGCCCCGGCATTGCCTATGTACATCAGGCCCGAATCTTTGAACGCTTCTATCGTGTGGATAAGGCGCGGTCGAAGGAGTCCGGGGGCACAGGGCTTGGTCTTGCAATTGCCAAACATATTGTGCAGGCGCATGGTGGACATCTCCGCGTTGAGAGCGAATTGAACATGGGCGCGAAATTTATATTCACACTGCCAGTCTCCCTCAATTCGCACCTTTTTCAATCAGATGTAACCCAGCTGTAACAATCAGCGTCGAAAATCAAAGTGATACAGCCATATTCTGCTTCATTACCAACTTCCTAGGGGGAAATTGTGAAAATCAAACTCTTGCTTGCTGCCCTGATTGCGACAGTTTTTGTTAGTGCCGCAAGTGCACAGAGCCTGAACGGCGCTGGCGCAACCTTTCCGAACCCGATTTATACAAAATGGTTCTCTGAATATCACAACGCGCATCCTGAAGTGACCATCAACTATCAGGGCATCGGCTCCGGCGGCGGTATTCGCCAGGTAACAGCCGGTACGGTGGACTTCGGCGCGACGGACGGCCCGATGACCGATCAGCAGTTGGCCGATGCGAAAAAGGCCGGCCACGATTTGCTGCACATCCCCACGGTTCTTGGCGCAGTGGTGCCGATTTACAATTTGCCCGGCATGAAGTTCCCGCTGAAGTTCTCCGGCGACGTGTTGGCGGATATCTATCTCGGAAAAATCACGATGTGGAATGATCCGCGTCTCGTGAAGGACAACCCGAATGCCAATCTTCCTGCGCAGAACATCCTGATTGTGCACCGTTCTGATGGCAGTGGTACCAGCTACATCTGGACCGATTATTTGAGCAAGGTAAGCCCAGCCTGGGCCGGTGGTCCGGGACGCAACACGGCGGTCAACTGGCCGATGGGTATCGGCGGCAAGGGCAATGAAGGTGTTGCCGGCATGGTTCGCCAGAACCCGGGTGCGATTGGCTATGTGGAATTGATTTACGCGTTGCAGAACCACATGGATTACGGTCTGGTGAAGGGTGCCAACGGCAAATGGGTTCAGGCTTCCATCCAGAGCGTGACCAATGCTGCAGCCAGCGCCAAGATTCCTGCTGACTTCCGCGTTTCCATCACCAACGCTCCGGGCGAAGAAGCTTACCCGATTGCCAGCTTCACCTGGTTGCTGATTCCCAAGAACTCGGCTGACCCTGCGAAGGGCAAGGTACTGGTGGATTTTGTGAACTGGATGTTGGATCACGGCGAGAGCGAAGTCAACGGCCTGAGCTATGCGCCATTGCCAGCGAGTGTTGCAGCAAACGTTCGCAAGGCGATTATGAGCGTCCACTAGACAGAAGTTGTTGCAGACCTATGACAGGCCCGCAAACTCCTAAAAACTGGGGTTTCGGGCCTGTACTATGTAACCCTCCTGCTATCTGATGGATATCGTAGCCAGATGTGCAACAGGCTGATTTAATTGCACATTTACTACCGAATTCATCGTCTGTTTACAAATTCAGCCTAGATTGGTACATGTGGACGACAAGCTGCAGGGCGATGACGTTGCAGTTCTATCAAATGCCAGAGAATCCATGACTTTGGAACAGGAACCGGCCCTCGCCGGCC
>CAIZGA010000571.1 GCA_903932385.1 uncultured Acidobacteriota bacterium | reverse complement strand
CAGGTTGGCTCCGTCTCCAACAACATTGTGGTGACCGATGAAACGCCGTTGATGCACGTCGAATCCAGCGACATTTCAACTACTCTCGATCAGGCATCGATTGACAACCTGCCCATCAATGGCCGGCGCTGGTCAGACTTTGCCCTGCTCACCCCCGGCGTTGTCTCAAACTCCGACGGCTATGGCTTGCTCAGCTTTCGCGGCATCAGCTTCCTGCTGAACAACAACACGGTGGATGGCGCTGACGATAATCAGGCGTACTTTTCTGAGGCGCGTGGTCGCACCCGTGCTTCCTACTCCATCACTCAGGCCGCCATTCAGGAGTTCCAGGTCAACACCTCGAACTACTCCGCGCAGTATGGCCGCTCTGCAGGCGGCGTCATCAACACTGTCACCAAGAGCGGCACCAATCAACTGCATGGCGAGATTTTCTTCTACGATCGCGACAATGACCTTGGCGGTGCCGTCAATCCCTATACGTTGCTGAATGTAGCGAACACCTCGGGAGGCTACACCATCAAGCCCTATAAGCCAACCGACTGGCGCAAACAGTGGGGCTTCGGCGTTGGCGGCCCACTCATCCACAACAAACTTTTCTGGTTCTACGCGTACGACGAATCCAAGCGGAACTTTCCCGGCACCGCAACCACTTCCGACCCGAGCGACAGCTTCGCTCCCTCTGATGCGTTTCTGCCTGCCGGCGATACCTGCAACACCTCCGCTTTCACAGCGCCAACCCTCACCCTGCAGACCGAAGGTGACTACAACGCCTGCGCAATTGCGGCCCTCTACGGCGTCAGCTATCAGGCCGGCTCAGCCTATTACCAGCAGGGACTCGGTATCATGAGCACCTTCCTCGGCACGGTTCCCCGTTCGGCAACCCAACTGGTCAACCTGCCAAAATTGGATTATCAAATCAACGATCGCAACCGGCTATCGCTGATGTACAACCGGATGCGCTACTCGGCACCCAACGGTCTCTATCAGCCCAGCACCGAAAATGAAGGAGTTTCCGGCTGGGGCACTGACTTCATCAAAGAAGATTTCGGCATTGTGCGACTCAGCACAGTGATCACAAATTCAATGGTCAACGACGCGCTCTTTCAATATGGTCGCGACTTTGAGTTCACCAACCAAAACGGACCTTCTCCGAATGAAGTTCCCATGTCTCACAACGCATTCGGTCACGCAGCAGGCACGCAAATTGGCTACAACTTTGAAAGTGGATTTTACGCCGGCAGCAATCCTGACCTGCCGCGTGGCGCGGACCCACAAGAAAGCCGACTCCAACTTCTCGATTCCGTCACCTGGAGCCACGGTAAGCATGTCTCCAAAGCCGGCCTTGAGTACAACTACGTGAAGGACTACGTCAACAACCTGTACAACGGCAACGGCAGCTACAGCTACGACTATTCCTACACTTTCATCGCCGACTACCTGAACGCAGTGACCGGCGTTGGCGGCCCGAACTATGCCAACAATCAGCTGTACTACAGCTTCGATCAGAACTTCGGCAATCCAATTGGCGAAATTGCCACGCACGAATATGCCGGCTATGCCACCGATGACTGGCGCGTTCTACCGAACCTCACGCTAACCCTTGGCGCTCGTTATGAGTACGAAGTCGTCCCACCCAATCCCTTCCCAAATACCGGTAACCCTGCGCTCTCCTCTGCGCTTGGCGGCCTCAATACAGCACTGCCGCTGACTGCCAGCCGTCCGAATGACAAAAACAACATCGCACCCAGGGTCGGCTTTGCCTGGAACATTTTCGGCGATAGCAAAACCATCCTGCGCGGCGGCTACGGCATGTACTACGGCCGCATCATCAACTCGAACATCCTCCAGACCTATGAGGAGTCCGGCTCGCCGAATGCGCAAATCGGCCTGACCAACTCCCTCTATTCTGCAAACTGTGGGCCCATCTTTCCGGCCATCGCAACTTCTGCGGCACAGGTCTACCAGTGCCTTGCTGGTAGCCAGACCACAGGTCTAAGCTCGCTCCCGGTCGGCACAACCAAGTCGCCCAGCTCTACAGTTGCGTATCTTGATCCGCACATGCAGAACCCTCAGGTGCATGAAACCGATCTCGCCATCGAACGCAACATCGGCCACAACACCGTTCTGGCGATAACGTATATGGGGTCTTTCGGTCGCGAAATGCCCAGCGCCATCGATACGAACTTTGACCCCGCAGCGACCTACAACTACACCTTCACCATCGGCACTCCAACCTCGGCTACTTCGCAGACATCCTACCCTATCAGCACGACTGCAGAAGCCACCTACTCCAGCTACCCGCAACCTGCAAACACCGGTTACGTCACCAAGCCGCATGGTGGCGCCATTATTCCCTTGCAGCCCGGACAAACCTTCACCACCAAGGTTTTTCTGCAACCGATAGGCGCTGCATCTTCTACACGCCCCAATGCGGCATACGGAGAAATTCTTGATGTCAGGAGTAATGTCAATTCAAACTACAACGCAATGTCCATACAGGTGGACCGCCGCTATGAGAATGGTCTCTCTGTTCTGGCAAACTACACTTGGTCACATGCCATGGACGATAATCCTTATCTCTCCACCGTCGTCCCCAGCTATACGGCGTACGATCCGACAAACCTGCAATTGGAACACGGAAACAGTTCGCTGAATGTGCCCCAGCGCTTCATCGCCGCTTTTGTCTATCAGCCGCAAACGCACTTCCACGGCCTGAAGGATTACGCACTTGGCGGCTGGAGATTTGCTCCGTTGCTGCAGATGCAGGATGGGCTACCCTACACGCCATATGTCACAGGTTCGGCTTCCGGACTCACTGTACCAAACGGCGTGGACGGTTGTACCTCATCTGGCGGATGCGCAGTCAACGAAGCCTATAAGGGCCTGAACGGCTCAGGCTCCAGTGCAGACCGTCTGCCCGTGATTGCCCGCAACACCTATAGCTACCCCAGCACCGTAGTGGTGGATATGCGAATCGGCAAGAACTTCTACTTCCACGCGCCTGTCTTTGAAAACGCGCGCTTTGAGGTCTTTGCCGAAATCTTCAACCTGGCGAACCATCAGAACATCACCGGTGTATCCAATCAGGCTTACGCCCTCAGCGGTACAACTTTGACGCCTTACAACACCTTCGGTACCTACACCAACTCCAACAGCAACTACACCTACAGCCCGCGCCAGATTCAGATTGCCGGCCGCTTGCACTTCTAATCACACTCAACAACAACAAAAGGGTGGCCACTATGGTCACCCTTTTGCTTTGCTTCTATATGCAGCCTCTATGGCGTGCCGAGTATCCGGTTCAGCACATGAGCCAATCGCAGACCGCCTAGCGCCAACTGCGCATCCACAACCTTGGACTCTTCCACCACATACTCATGCGGAATCAAAGCCCCGTTGGGCGCCCATGCCTGCACCGCATAGTGGTGCGAAATGTTGGCCCATGTTGTTGGATCACCGCTGGCCATCCGTTCCCAGCCATTGCTTTTTATCTCCTGCATCAATCTGGCCGTATATTTTTTCTCGTTCAATCCTTGCGCCTCAATAATTGAATCATCCCAGATACCGTGCAGGTTGCAGCGATAATTACCGCAGCTCCATGACCCCATAAAATTAACTGAAATATTGTTGCCTCCGCGGTCATCTCCTAGCGCATGGAACGGCTGATGAATATCGCCGATCAGATGCACAAGGAACTTCAACGCAATGGCCCGTTCATCGTTGCTGAGCGAAGCATCTCCCAACCGCCCCTCGAAATACAGGATGCGATCTGTCACGCAATCGCGCCACGGCGACCGGGGATCGGATTCAGAAATGGGGCAGTCACGATTGCGATCGAAAGCGTCCGCCGATTTTGGAATATCAACATAATGCCACTTCGCAGTTTCCGGATGCTGTTCGCGGTATGTATCCGCCCACGGCGCAACATCAGCAAGGGTCTGTGCGTGCAGCAGTTCAGTAATCTGCGCTTTCGTTTCCGGCGTCAGATACTGCTCTGCTACCAGCGCTGTCAGCCGATGCCCCTCCGGCCCCCATGCCCGGCACTGAGGCGCACTAAGAATCAAAACCGTACAGCTAATAGCTGCGGACATCCAACGCACAGAACAAACTGTCCAACTGAATTTTTTCATTGTCATTCATTCCACGCTTGTATTTAGAATCGAATATGAAGCAATCCTACTTGAATTTCATAAATCAATCAGAGCAAAGTAAGGCTTGCACTGCGACAATTTCTTTTCTCCCACGAAACATGTTTTTTGTTGTGATACTGATTGCCACAATCATCAATTTATTCATTCCTGCGAATCTTTGCGCACAGACAGTCGGAACACAGTCCAACCATGTTCAGCATGTCCCCTTCACCACCGTAAACGTTCGCCTTGTTGTGCTCGATGTTGTTGTCACCGACAAAAGTGGACGCCCAGTTAACGGACTCACCGCAAAAGATTTCCAGGTCTTCGAAGACGATAAACAGCAGACGGTAAATTCTTTTGAGCCACCATCAACGCATACTTTGCCTCCCGCTACCATCACTGAAGGCACCACCGCTGTATTCAATCCGGCACAGCCGTCTGCCTTCGGCAACTCCCCGGTCAACATTCTCGTGCTGGACCAGTCGAACACTCACTATGCAGACAGTTCCTTTGCCCGTCGCTCTTTGCATGACTACCTGGCAAAAGAGCCTGCGCTTCTGCCTCAGCCCACCACGCTTCTCAGCATCTATGACAATCACTTCGAACAACTGCAGGCCTTCACTCGCGACCGAGATTCCCTGCTGCGCGCCTTGGACGATGCGCCGAACAAATATCCATGGAAGCTTGAACTGAACGGCAAGACTGAATTTGGCCCCGTCGAGCGCCTAGACCAGTCTTTGCGTGCACTTGAGGAAATTGCACAGAATTATGCCCGTATCTCTGGCCGAAAAAACCTCATTTGGATTGGCGGTGGATTTCCCACCATCAATCCCACCACGATTGATGGCGACGATGCGCTGGTTGTGAAGCAGGCACTGCAGCATGTCACCAATGTGCTGCTCAATACACGCGTCACGCTCTATGCTGTAGACCCAACAAGCAGCGCCGCTGGCATGACTGAAATTACCGATACATCGCAGATGGAATTCGTCGAGGATGCTGGCGATGCCGTCGCGGGAGGCATCGATCCTTTTGGCGCCAGTGATGATTTCAACAATCTTGGTCCCGTCACAGGCGGCCGTGTCCTGCGCGGCAGAAATGACATCACACAACAAATTGCCTCGTCGGTTAACTTGGGCAATCATTTCTACACCCTCGCCTATACACCCAGTTCAACCAGCGACGATGCGTCTATGTATCGCAATATCCGCGTAGTTTGCCTACGCCCAGGACTAACAGCAACTACACGCAGTGGCTATTATCCCGGAGAATCCTCTCAGGAAAATTCTTCCGCAGCCGCGGAATACGATCTGACCACGGCGGCGGAGAGCGTTGTCCCCCTGAATGGACTCCGCGTCAGTGTTGACTTGGATTCCTCATCCAGTGATCCGCAGAGCACATATATCGTTCATGTTGCCGCAGCCAACCTTACATGGATGCCGAAACCTGACGGCGGCGCAACCGCTTCCGTCTACATCATGGCCGTCTCGCTGAATGCAAAAAATAAAATACTCGGCCACACCCTACATGGAATGACGGCAACCGCGAAAGCTGGCGCAAAACTGGACAACGCCAAAGAAATAGCCGACTTCTCATTCACTTCGCAGCCTCTGCCCAAGGCAACAACATACCGCTTCGTCGTACGCGATAATTCCTCCGGCCGCATGGGCTCTGTTGACCTAAAACTAAAGAATCATTGAGTGCATTGTTTAGTCTCTGACTCTGTCCTGTGCCCCGCCAAATTTCAATCGGCAATTAAATATGTGAACTTATAACTGTAGCGAACTCGGCTGAGTATTTTCCGATTAATTCTTGGCGATGCACAGGTAGACCTTCGTGCTTTTCAGACACAAATTAGGAGAACCGGGCAGGATTCTCTAGAGAGGAATATGCTCTCGAGCAAGCCATCTCCTGCATCAAAAGTTCTACCGAGAAATCTTCTCAGCGATGAATGAATATGACTTTTGCCGCGAATTCATGGGAATTTTGATGTACTGGGGTTCAAGCTGGAATACACACAAACTGTATGGCGGTGGAGGCAGTCTGTTACGAACTCGTCTCTTGCTGCAATTCCCTGCTATCAGGGAAATTTACAGGAAATTTCTCGGAATTCAGGATTTCCAACCGAGCCAAGAACGCCACATGCCAATGAAATAAAAGCCTTTATCGGCATACAGTGCAAATTGAAATGCGATTCGGAACAGGGAATTAATTCTACAAAACAGGGAAATTGAATTCCCTGTTTTGCATATGTATCAGGCAGATCTACTTCAGGTTGCATAATTCTATTGTCAGTTCTATTTCCATGGCATATTGGCGGAGAACAGCTCTGCGGTTGGGCGGTTGGCCCACCCTTTCCATATAGCGATACATCGGGTGCCCCATCCATTGCCGCTGTTGCGATGGGTGGGAAGATGCTGTGCCCCACCATATTTCAACCGGCAATTAATTATGTGAACTTGTAGCTGTAACGAGTTAAACGGGTTCTACCCGGATGGCATTTTGGCAAGTGACAAGTATTCATTACGAGCGAGAACGGCAACATACTGGACCAATTCGCGGTGGACCAAGCAGGCGCTACGGGGAAGCGGGTGATCTTTGTCGGCGCGTGTTACTCGGAACCCTCAATGAATGTGATACGGCATGGTGAAACCGACACCACGGAGTTCAAAGAGTGCATCCGGTTTGATGACAAAAAGAAAGCCGCTGAGTTGGTAAAGACCGTCATCTCTTTTGCCAATACAACGGGAGGCACGATTTTCATCGGTGTTACCGATGATGCCGAGATCGAGGGGATCGAGGCCCACATCCCTCACGATAAACGAAAAGCGGAGACCTTCCAGAGTAATTACTTCTCGAGAATCCGCTCATTGCTTCAGCAAAAACTGAACCGCATTCCAGCGATTGAGATTCGCCACAAACGGATTGGAGACAAAACCGTGTTCATTATCCATGTGGCAGAGGGTGGCGCAAAGCCGTATTTCAATGTTCAGACTAACGAGATATTTGTCCGCCGTGGCGCTAGTGATGTCCGACCGAATCCAGACTCGGATATCAGGCAAATGATGAATTCAGAAAATCTTTTGGGGTTTGATCAGTTCGACTGAGATCGCCCAACGGATTGGCTCTGACCTCAAAGTCAGAGCAACGGTCAAAGCTCACCTGTCTGCCCGATGTAATTCTGTTGAGAGTCCAATAAAGTGGTGCTCCTCCATGGCATCGATCAGATCAAGGCATTGTGCGCGTACTTGCGGGTCTTCAGTCTGAACTAACAGACGCACAATGATTTTGGATAATTCCATTGATGCGACATGACGACGCCCTTGGTTGTCATCGCCATCGTTTCCTGCAACACAAAGCTTGGCTAGATTGAGGATTAGATCAGGCAGTTGCACAGGAGAATCTTGAAGGAACCGGAGGACTAACCACAGCTCGCCAATCTTTGGTTTTGATTCGAGAAACGACTGCAGTAAGTCAGCTTGTTCTTCCGTCGTCAACTCAGAAAGATGCTGAAACGCAGATACTGCCTTGAGCCTGACCGAATCCGCCGGGTCATGGAAAAATTGCTTCAGCTTCGCCCGGCAGGCAGGCCCGACCTCTTTGTGTGCAACATCGCGTGCATACACTCCAGCCGCGCCTTCTCGCAACGAAGTTGTCCCGCCACAAGCGTACTGCGCGTCTTCCGCAGCCTCGGCCAAAGTAAGGCCATGAAGACATGCCTGTCGAGCCCCGGCGATAACTACCGGCGGTATCGTCGATTCCATCATTGAACGGATCACGGGATGAATCCGTTTGTAATCCCGGAATCCCGCATAGTAAACAAATCTCTCAAATAACATCGTGTTGAAGAGTTCAGGAGCGCCGTCGATTGCCTCGTTGAACCATAGAATCGCTTTTGTGGGATCAATGTTCATCAGAGCTATTAGGGCCTGGACGCTGACAGCTCGAACCGAGATGACCCGATCATGACTGACGGCATATAGAGCTGTCTCCAATCGCGCAGCACTGGCGGGATTGGAAAATAGAATCGTCGCAATCGCTTCGGCTGCGGCGCCTCGCGCACAGTTCATCCCTGCGGTGAATGGATCGCCTCCAAAGTAGGGAGTCTTTCCATCGGGGCCTGTCCTCCAGGAATCGCTGTCGGGATCGGGATCGTTCAGCGCGTACCAAGCGATAATATCGATTACCTCATCACTCCACTGGACATTCTCCCAACGCTGAATCAGCCATGCGATGGTCCTTCCACAGAGGCGCGATGGGAGAGAATGAACGCGCCGAATGAGTGCCGTTGCCAATCCAGGATCTCGAAGCGAGGCATCGTTGTGGCCGCTCTCAGCTACGCCACGCAGGATAGATTCAAAATAGCTTGAGTGTAAATCGTCTGGCATTTTCTGTGCCAATGAGGCGAATCTCTTGGGTGACGCGAAAGTGCGCTGCTCCAGCGACCGAGCTAGCTCCAGTTCGCCTCCCGCCAACGAATGGCTGGTACGAAAGTCTCTCCCTTGGTACTTCAACATCGCTCCAAGCCACTGATCGTCGGTCATCTTCGATTGCGCATCTTCCGGTATAGGCGGACCGACCCATGATGGCTGCGAGCCCATCGAAACCGGCGGTTGTTCGTCGGTTTCTGGGAATTTTCTCTGTAGCTCCGCCAGCTTCGCTCGCGCGGCCTTGCTTCGTCGAGATTCATCCAAAGCGCGCAATAATCGCAATTGTCTCCAGCCCCGATACGCGGGACGGCTCGATTCCCAGCGATTCTGGAAGGCCAGAATTACTCGCTCCAGCGCTGCGAACTTCTCCGCGGAGCATAGCGGCGAACAAGCCCGCACCGCCTTAAGTGAAACATAGTCTTCAGCAGAACCGCCTCCTCCCCAAGCGGAATATCCGATCTTCAATCGACGTGGATCTTCGATAAGAAAATCCACCAGCCGCTCAGAGTACAGCTCGGGATTTGCTGACCAAGCTCTCAATACCAAATAGGCAATCGCATTATGCGGTCTCTGTAAATACGGCGCGAGAAGAGAATCAAGTTGCTCGGGAGAATCAACAGCCAACCGTTCGAGCGATTGTGCTAGGCAGGAAAATAGCACGTCATCGTTTTGATGGAGGTCATCACCATAGGAGCGGAACGTCCAGATGGGATCGCTGTCCAGACCGCCTTCCAGTTCTTTCACGGTCGTCCGAATGATTTCGGCGACTACCGGCAATAGAGAGGTGGTGTACGCCGAGGGAGCCTTTGCCGCATCCCGGATAACGAGCGTGCCATCACCACTGTAATTGAGCACGTCGGAAATTGGATGATGCCCGGATTTCCGGGATGATTCATCTGCGGATGCGTGTGATGTTTCAAGCCATCTCAAATAGACAGAATTGAGCCAGACCCCAATGGCTTTCGAAGCCAACTCCGGCCGCTCCTTGGATACCGAGTACATCAAATGCCACCAGTCT
>CAIZGA010000570.1 GCA_903932385.1 uncultured Acidobacteriota bacterium | reverse complement strand
GGAACGTCGCTCTGCGCCCGTAACTGCAACAGTTGCAAAGACTTCCGCCGGTGCGAGCGAGCATATTCGGATTGCGAAAGTTACGAATCTGGTGCGGTCGCTGGAAGAGATGAAAAAGCAGAATATCTGGTGTATCGGATTGGATTCAAACGGGTTACAGGATTATGACCAGTTTGATTTCCGGATGGACTGCGTGTTGGTGCTTGGCCGGGAAGGCCTTGGTTTACATGAACTTACGAAGAAAACCTGCGATTACATGCTGCGGATTCCTATGCTGGGCAGTGTTTCGTCGCTGAACGTATCTGTTGCAGCTGCAGTAGTTATGTACGAGATGGCGCGGCAACGGCGGGCCGGATCGGGCCCGGTGCCGGGAGCGGCGGCAGCGGCTGTAAATCCTGCTAAACCGAAGAAGCAGAAGGGTTTAGGATCATAACTGCGCGATTTTTGTGGTGCAGAAAAAAGCGCAATTTTGCGCAAAAATATCGAGTTTTAATATTGATTGTGCGAGGTTTAATGTTGCCTAAGCGAGATTTAATGTTATCTGAAAATTTCCTGTTCAAGATGATGGTTGGCGACAAGCGGCGGGGCTTGCGCAAGTGTTTGATGATGCTGGTGTTAGCGGCATTTATTTCGATGGCAGCGGCGCAAAGTACGAACGAAAACAGTGCGCCAAATTCTACATATCCTACAACTACATCAGGAAATGCCACACCGGCGACTGGAAGTCCGTTGCCGAGCGGAAATGCAACGGCTGGAGCTGCGGCCCCGCGGCGGGTGCTGAGGCCGGCGGGACAGAATGCTGCGGGACAGAATGCGACGGGACAAGGTACGGCAGGACAGGGTACGGCGGGGCAGGCGGGAACTCCGGCGGGGGAGGGCGATGTGTTTGTGGGGCCGACGGAGGCTCCGCTGCCCCCGGCGACGGGGACGGTGATTTTTTCGCGGAGTGCGGACAGCACGGGCAAAGGTACGGACGGAAAAGGGAGCGACGAAAAGAATCCGGCGGCGACGGGAACTGCGACGACGAATGAAGCGGGTGGATCTGCGAAGTTGATGGCAACGGATGCCGAGCGCGAGGCAGTGCTGCTGCGGAGCTACGACCTGGATGTGCGGCTGGTGCCGACGCAGAGCCAGATGGCGGTGCGGGCGCGGATGGTGGTGGAGAACGCGGGCGCGGATGCGCTGACGGAAATTCCGCTGCAGATTTCCTCGAGCCTGAATTGGGAGAGCGTGCGCTGGGTGAGCGAGGACGTGGTGAGCGGAGCCGCGAATGCAAAAGCTCCGGCGAATTTGAAATTTGTGCAGCAGGAATTTTCCACGGACCTGGACCACACGGGGCGCGTGCATGAGGCGGTGATTGCGTTGCCGGAGCCGCTGGCGGCGGGTGCGCGGATGACGCTGGATGTGATCTACAGCGGCACGCTGGGGCAGGACGCGACGCGGATGACGCGTGCAGGCGCACCGACGGTGGAAGCGGCGGCAGCGGACTGGGACCGCGTGAGCACGGAGTTCATCGGCGTGCGTGGATTTGGAAATGTGGTGTGGTATCCGGTGGCGGCCCCCGCGGCGGCGCTGGGCGAAGGCGCGAAAGTGTTTGAAGCGATAGGCCGCGAGATGGAACGCACGCAGAGTGCGACGGTGGCGATGCGGGTGCAGGTGGAGTATGTGGGCAACGCGCCGAATGTGGCAGTGCTGAATGGCGTGATGGTGAAGGGAATGCCGCAAGCCGATGCGGCAGTTGCGGATACGACGGCAGGCGTTTCATCGAGCGTGAGTTCAAGTGTTTCCTCTAGCAATGCACCGAGTGCAGCGGACCATGCGGCGGATGCGCCGGGCGACGCGGACCTGACGGCGCCGAGGATTGCGGAGTTTGAGCTGAAGGCGCAGACGCTGGGATTTATGACGCCGGGATTTTTTGTGCTGACGCGCGCGTTTGACAGCGGCATGGGGTTGAACATTTATCCTCTGCCGGAAGATGAGGCGCGGGTGCAGGGATACACGGCGGGCGCGGCGTTGGCGCAGCCGATGTTTGCCGAGTGGTTCGGGAAAAAAGTATCCGGCGATGCCTTGACGCTGGTGGAGTTGCCGGCGACGGGCGCGAGCGATGCCGGGTTGGCAGCGAAGGCGGAGACGCAACCGTATGAGTTGAGCGGGGCGAGCGCGCCGATTGAGTTCAGCGAATTGATTGCGGAGACGCCGGCGAACCTGGCGCCGCTACTGGTGCATCCGCTGGCACATGCGTGGTTCCATTCGCCGCGTGTGTGGATGGATGAAGGCTTTGCAACGTTTGCGGAGATGCTGTGGCTGGAGCGGGCGAGCGGGCGCGAGTTGGCAACGGAGCGGATGGATGCGCACCGGCCGGCGTTGGCGTTGGCGGAACCGGAAGCTCCGGGGACGCCGGGCGAGTTGGGCGAGAGTTTGATTCACGCGCGGGACGATGTGTATTACCGCACCAAGGCGGGGTATGTGTGGTGGATGCTGCGCGAGATGGTGGGGCAGCGGGCGCTGGCGGTGGCGATGAATGCGTATGATCCGCAGGCAGACAAGACGCAGGAATATTTTGAGACGCTGGTGGAGAAAGCGGCGGGGAAGAATCTGCAATGGTTTTTTGATGATTGGGTGTACCGCGACCGCGGGCTGCCGGATTTGCGGATTGGCGCGGTGACTCCGAAAGAAGAGATGGCGGCGCGGGCGGGCGGCGGTGCGCCGATGTATGTGGTGGCGGTGGAAGTGGCGAATGATGGCGCGGCGGGATGCGAGGTCCCGGTGACGGTGCACGCGGGCAACACGGTGGTGACGGAGAGGCTGCGGGTGAATGGGCATGCGTCTGCAACGGTGCGGGTGGTGATAGCTGGCAGGCCGACGGCGGTGACGGTGAATGACGGCAGTGTGCCGGAGGCGCGAGCTACGGTGCATGAGCGGGAAGTGGAGTAAGGCAGAGGCTTAACAGTGATGACGGTGATTTGGGGATAAGAGCTGATAAGAGCAAAGGCTTAATACTGGTAGGGTCAACGGCAAGAGCTGGACCGCAGATTGCACAGATCAACACAGATTAAGGCCAAGGGCGAATTGCGGGTAAGGGCGAGGGTGCGATGAATTCTGTGCGGATGGACAAGTGGTTGTGGGCGGCGAGGTTTTTTAAGACGCGGTCGATGGCGACGAAGGCTTGCGAGTTGAGCAGGGTGGATTGGAACGGGCAGACGGCGAAACCGGCACGCGAGGTGCGGGTGGGCGACAGGGTGAGGATCCAGGCGCCGGGCGGCGTGTTTGAAGTGGAAGTGCTGGAGTTGGGCGATGTGCGCGGGCCGGCGGCGGTGGCTCAAAAAATGTATGTGGAGAGCGAGGCCAGTAAAGAGGCGAGGGCGAAGGCGGCGGCGGAGCGGAAGGCGATGGGAATGTTTCTGGCGGCCCCGGCTACGAAACCTTCGAAGCGGGACAGGAGAGTTTTGCTGCGGATGCGTGGGCGAGGGTAGAGGCTTAACAGTGATGGCAGTGATGTAGGGGATACGACCTGATAAGAGAAAAAGCCGACCACGGATTTCACGGATGGACACCGATTAAGGGCAACGGAAAATTCGAGAGAGGGATAAGGGCAACTGCAAAGGATGAAGAGGGGAAGGGCAAGGTCAAAAGAAAAAGCTGGAGCGGGATAAGGGCAACTGCAAAGGCTGAAGTGGGGAAGGGCAAGGTCAAAAGAAAAAGCTGAAGCGGGATAAGGGCAAAAGCAAAAGCAGTGGCGATGGTGGGAGTGACGGGGCGAGAGTCCCGATTTTTATTGGGCGAAAGAAATTTGTCTGGGGATGCGGTGTTATTGCTGGTGCCAGGGCTGGGTGATGGAAATTTCTACGCGGGTGGGCGCGGGGGATTTTTCTTTGTCAGAAGATTTCGTTGCAGAAGGTGCAGAGGGAGCTGAGGTTGAGTCGGTGGTGGAGAGCCAGGGGATGGCGGCTTGCAGGGCGGAGAGTTTTTGCTGGTTGGCGGCGCCGGTGAGCGTGAGGGTGTAGGCGGCTGACGAAAATTTTGCGGAGAGTGTGGCGGGAGTGGCGGCACCGAGGGAGAGCGGGATGGGTGCGAGCGAGAAGGTGGTGTCGGACTCGGTGGTGTTGCGGGCGCGGGGCTTTGCTGGGTCGGTGGTGAAGGCGAGGGTGCGGATGGCGATGACGTTCGAGTGGTCGTTGGGTGCGAAGAAGGTGGTGAGCGATGTGGCGGTGGTGGTGGGGAGAGTGAGCGAAAGTTTTTCTCCGCGGATGGAACCGGACCAGAGGTATTTTTGCGCGGCGGTAGTGTGTTGCGCGTGGGGCGGAGTGGCGGCGCGATAGGTGAAGGCGACGTTGATGGGGCCGTTGATGGCGGCCGAGTCCGGAATGCGTGCGGTGAAATTGCGCGCGAGCGAGAGGATGTTGGCGGCGTCGAGATGGTTGGAAACGAGGGTGAGGTCGGGCTGCGCGGCGGCGGGTGCGAGGAGATTGGCCGGGTCGAGCGCGCGGAAATTGGCGATGGAACCGGAGAGCGCGAGCGAGGCTGAGTTTTCCAACGGCAGGGTGCAGAGGAGATGGTCGAGGCGGGTGAAGGCGGCGGCCTGGTCGGCATCGCAGGCGATGGGGAGCGAGAGCGAGTCTGCGGGGACGACTTCGGCGGCGCGAAGGCCATTGAATTTGAAGTCTGCGTGGAGATGGGCGGCGGCGATGGAGCCGGTGAGCGAAGCGCGTGCCTGAAGCAGACCGCTGAGGTCCTGCCCGGCGCCGGTGAAGAGACGCGAGAGCTGGCCGAGGGGAAGTTCATCCCAGCGGATTTGGAGGTCGAGGGGCAGGTCTGGCCAGGCGGTGATGCGGGGCAGGGCGTCGCCGGAGCCGAGAGAACCTTCTGCGTGGAGCAGGCCGGTGTCGGTCAGGTTGAGGTCTGTGCGCGATGGGGTGGTGCGGAGGCGGAAGCGCCATTTGCCGTCTGACGATTGCCAGAGGGCGAGATCACTATCAGTAAGGCTGAAGGAAATTTTTTCATTGCCGAGGATGAAGTTGACGCGCGCGTGGGTCGCCTCAATGTACGGGAAGCGGGGACGGGCGGGCGCGGCGGGCGCGTGCGGGTCTGTGGGCGAAGTGGGGATGGCGGCGGCCTGCAGCAGGATGCCTTTGAAGTTCCACTCGCCGGCGGCGTTGCGGGTGATGTTGATGCTGGGCTCGTCGAGCGAGATGGAAGAAATTTCAATGTGGCGATGCCAGAGGGAGGAGACGCGCAGAGTGGCGGTGACGGAAGAGGAGCGGACGACGGGCTCATTGCCGAAGCTGGGATTTTCTCCGACGGAAAAATTTTCCATGGTGAGCGCGGGCGTGGGCAGAAGGCGGATGCCGGCGTGGTCAAGATGAACGGGGCGGCCGAGCGAGCTGCTGATGCTGGCGGAGATTTTGCGGTCGAAGTGGCTGAGGTTGACGAGCGGCGGCAGCAGGACACAGAGCAGCAACACGGCGAGGATAATGAGCGCGGGCGTGTGCCAGCGGCGGCGTTTGGATTCGGGTTGGGCGGCGTCTGGCATGCGGCGAAATGGAATTGAATCAAAAGAACAAAATGCGGAACGAAGTTTTTAGCAAAGCGCGTTAACGAACCGGGCGGAACTCGCGCGACCAGCGCGTATCGGAAATGAAATGGGTGATGGTGTGGAACGCCCAGGCAGCGCGGCCTTTCATGTCGGTGACGTACATCTGCGTATCCGGAGTGATGAAGGACCAGTAGATGAAGAGCGGGCGGCCAATGATGTTCTGGCGGGGAACGAAGCCCCAATAGCGGCCGTCGAGCGACTCGACACGATTGTCTCCCATGGCAAAGACGACGCCGGGCGGGACGACTAGCTCTCCGTTGACGATGTGGTGCGGAAGTTCAGTGGCCCAGGTGGCGGTGACTTGCGATTCGAGCGATGGGTCGACGGTGGGGAAGTCGTCACGATAGGGCGAGTAGGAAAAGCCGTCGTGGTCTCCGATGCCGGCAACGGAAATCTGCGGCTCGTTGACGCGCTGGCCGTTGCGATAGAGGATGCCGCCGGTGAGATGGATGCGGTCGCCGGGAAGGCCGACGACGCGTTTGACGAGATAGAGGTCCGGCTCATTCGGCTTGATGAAGACGATGATGTCGCCGACTTTCG
>CAIZGA010000569.1 GCA_903932385.1 uncultured Acidobacteriota bacterium | reverse complement strand
TGGTGAGGACAGAATGAGAGGTGTAATGGCCCAGTTCGGTGATGCGAGCGGGATTGCAAGTGTGGCGAAATTCATACGGAGCAAGCTCATCTTCATACAGCGCCGAGGCGACGGTGACCATGCAGATGTTGCAGACGGAGTCAAAATAACCGTCGTGGGTGAGGCGGTGAGGAAAGCCGGGGATATGCTGAGTGAACATACGTACACCTCAAAAGCTATTTGATTGGGCCGATGAAATGACTCTAAGCCGCGTGGAGAAATTGCGCTGCGCTGTTTTGAACACTCTGGAAAATAATTTGTATGTGTATGGAAATGCAGGAGCGGAAACGCCCCGCAGATTGCTGAAGGCTTCATCGCGAGATAGCGGCTGCTGAGCGTGCGCAGTGACCGTAAAGAAGATGGCACAGAACAGCAAACCGCGAATTCTCATGCGCTACCTCTGCAGCAAATCGACGGGGATGTTTACGTCGGAGATGCGGAAGTATTGGGCGAGCGAGGGGTGGGCGCGTTGGACGCACTGGTACATTTCCCAGGCGACGCGGCGGTAGCTGAAGTGGCCGGCGATGCCGCTGCGGAGTTCGCTGATGTAGACGGCTTCGGCGAAGTCCATCTGGAAGAGGGAGCGGCAGCGGGTGGCGAGCGGGAGGAGATAGATGGCGTTGGGATTCGGTGAAGCAGATTCCTTCGCGCTGTGCGCTGCGGAATGACAATCCTTTTTGATGGCTGAGAAATTTTCGTAGACGGAGTAGGCGGCGGCGATGGTCTGGTTGTAGTCGTCGAGCAGGCCGCACTCGGCGAGGGTGGGCTGGCCGGGAGTTCCCTTCTCATTGGGAACGTCGGGGAGGTCGAAGCCGTGGAGGTGGGTGTAGGTCTGCATGAGCTGGATGCAGCGGCGATGGCGGTGCATGTCGCGGAAGCCGCCGATATCCATGAGGACGTCGAAGGTGAAGCCGGAGCCGAGGCGGAAGCTGCGGGCGAGTTCGTCGTGCCGGCCGCGATGGCGGGCGCCGATGGCGATGATTTCATCGCGACGAGGTGCGGGCAGGGCGGCCACGGTGTCGCGAATCTGGCGATAGCTGTGGTGGCTGTGCGGGTAAATCAAAGCGGCGGCGAGATCGACTTCGAGGGCGGCGGATTTTTCGCGCGACGGCTCGACGAGATCGACGACGGGCGCGGGGGCGATGGCGATGCCTTGCATTAATTCCGCGGCGGCGGCGGCGAGGTCTGCGCGGGAGTTGATTTCGTAGTCATTCGGCGCGGCGTATTTGACGAGCGTGGGCGCGGTGCGGACTTCGCGCAGAAGAATTTGTTCGGCGTGGGTGGCGAGCTCGGGCGAGGTGGAACGAATTTCATTGCAGAGCACGCGCATGGATTCATGCTGGACGTTCCATGCATCGGCAGAGGCGGCGTCGCGAAGTTTTTGGCCGAGGGCGCGGACTTCATCGAGGGGATGGGCGAGCAGGCGCGAGACCTGAACTTCGAGCGTGCGTGCGTTGACGATTTGGCCGAGTGAAGTATTGGTGGCGAGCGGGAGCAGGTAACGGGCGACGTCGAAGGCGCGGGCCTTGAGGGTGCGCTTGTAGGTGGCCTCGTCCATTTCTGCGGGGCGAGGGATGGAGGCGGAGAGCGCGTCGAACATGCCGTTGCTGAGGCGGTCGTAGCCGGCGAAGAGCGCCTCGATGGCGGCGGTGTATTCGGCGGTGCGGGGGCCGAAGTCTGGCGTGAACCAGCCGGACTTGCGGAAATTTTGATAGCGCGTGGAACGCTCCTGGCCGTCCCAACGCTGTTCATCGACGAGCGCGATGGCGGCGACGAGCGAGAGGCGCTCGATGGCGAAGGCGATGTGCGCGAGGTCTGCGATGGAGCGATGGCCGTATTGGAAGTAGAAGGTGTTGAGGAACTGCTCGGCGCGCTGCGAGGAAATTTCGCGGAGGGATTCCTTCATCGAGAGCGCGGAGCGGGAGTACTTGGCCATGGCGTAGGCGAGCACTTCCGGGTCAGCGCCGTGGACGGCAAAGACATCGGTGTCGATCGGAGTAGACATTTCCCGATAAGGATACGACATGGGGGCGTGGAAATGGGTGTGATGGTTGACCGGACGAATTCCGGCGGCTCACGGTATGATGTTGACGCTGATGGGCGAGATACTTTCCATTACGGAACACAGGCCGTGGCCGCTGCCGGCGGGCAACTATGTGATGACGCAGCGGTGGAACGATCTGCTGTTTGCGCACTGGCCGGTGCCGGCGGCGATGCTGCAGCCGATGCTGCCGCCCGGGCTGGAAGTGGATTGCCATAACGGCGAGGCGTGGGTGAGCGTGGTGCCGTTCTGGATGGACCGGATCCGGCTGCGCGGGTTGCCGGAGTTGCCCGGGGGAAATAAATTTGCCG
>CAIZGA010000568.1 GCA_903932385.1 uncultured Acidobacteriota bacterium | reverse complement strand
CGGCAGCGGCGTCGATGCTTTCTTTGCCACAGCATCATTCATGCGCTTGCGGGTTTCCAGTTCAATGGCGGGCAGCGCGTTGATCAACGCATCGCGTCCGGCACCGGCGGGAACATAACGCAGAGCAGCGGTACGGAAGACCAACTGCAAATCCTGCGAGGTGTTCGGCAACGCCGTATCCGGGCAGACTGCAATGCACTCCATGCACTGTGTGCAATTTTCGGGGATGTAGAGCGGAGTCTCGCGGCGCGCAACATACTTCGATGCGGTGTCGCCGGTGGCGGCGGCAATCATGCCCAGCGCCATCAGTGGTGTGGCCGCCTGGTCATAACCCTTGTTGGAGCGGTACTCGGCATCGAACGTTGACAACTGCAACAGCGGCGAACGCTCCGCCTGGCCTTCCGGCATCGGGGTGGAACGGCAACCGCCGGATCCGCAACCACCTTCGCCCGCAGGCACAGACTCCAGCACCGGCAGCAACGGTGCGCCGCGCAGACTGCTGCGATCCTTCGCGGCCAGTTCGCCAATCTTGATTTCGATGACCTGCTCGAAGCCCTGAATCATCACTTCCATGTTCGACTGCACAACTGCATCGCCGAACTTGCCGAACTTCTTCACATACTGCTTGTGCACCACTTCGCGGAACTGCTCATTGCTGATGCCAAACTCCTGCAACAGCGGAGAAACGCTGAAGAACGCACCGAGAAATGCATTGCCCTGCATGCGAAGTTGCAAGTCGCCGCGGTCGGTCGCCTTGCGTGCGATGTTGAATCCGGGCAGTGTGAAGACGCGAATCTTCTTGTCGATAATCTGCTTGCGGGCCCACTGCGGCAGACGTTCCCACGCCTGTTCGCCGGTCTCGTCGCTCTCCCAGACCAAACTGCCGCCTTCGGCCATGCCGTCCAGCGGGTTGGTGTGCGTAAAGGCCTTCGGGTCGCAGCACAAAACCACATTTACATGGCGCAGGTCGCAGTTCACGCGGATGCGTTCCTGTGCCGCCACCATGAAGTATTGCGTCGGCGCGCCCTTCTTTTCAGAACCATATTTCGGGTTCGCGCTGACGTGGATGATTTCCTTCGGCTTGCCGAACTCGTCCAGCACCTTGTCGCGGTCATAAAGCAGGTCGTTCAAATCGCCGAGAATCGCGCCCAGGTTTTTGCCGGTGGTGATGGCGCCCCAACCGCCAATCGAGTGGAAGCGAACAGCCACGGCACCCTGTGGCAGCAGCGACGGAGTTTCATCGGCAACCACGGAGTAGGGATGGTCCACACCCAGCACGAGGAAGCTGACACCGTCGGCGGCCGTCTTGCCGTCTTCACGTGCGCGGCCCTGCACGGCAAATTCATACGCGCCGATAATGTGCTCGGGGCGGAAGTCGCGCGAGCCCAAGCCATACGTTCCGCCAATGATGCGCGGCATCTCGGCCAGCGTCAACGGCGGCAGGCCATCAGGAGCCGTACCGTCTTTGGTCACCAGAGCGCGGCTGAAGGCAGTGCGAATCTCGCGGCCCAACGGGTTATCGCTGGAGAGAGCCTCATCGGTGCGCTCCAGAATGATGACGTTCTTCTTGCCCTTCAGTGCCTTCACAATCGCCGCATCCGGGAAGGGGCGCAGCACGTTGATGTGAATGGAACCGACCTTGGCATTGCGCGTCTCACGCAGATAATCCACGGTGGCTTCAATGTTCTCTGCGGCAGATCCCAGCGAGACAAACACGGTCTCGGCATCGTCGGCCTTGTACTCGGTAATCAAACCGTAGTGGCGGCCGGTCAGTTCGCCAAAGTCTGCGTAGGCCTTTTCGAGGAACTCGAGAATCGGCTCTGCAAAATTATTGCGGCGGGCGATAATGCCCTGCATGTAATGTTCCTGGTTCTGCACCGGGCCCAGCAGCAGCGGATTTTCCAGGTCAATCATCTTCGGCACGCGGCGGCGGGTCGGTCCAAACAGCACGCGCTGTGCTTCGGTGGGAGTATCAATCTCATCTTCTGGCGATCCCAGATATTCGCGAATCAGCTCCGACTCATGCTTGTAGAAGGTTCGCTCCAAATGCGAGGTCAAAAATCCGTCCTGGATATTGATGCCCGGCGTCAGGCTCAGCTCGGTTACGCGACGCAGAATCAGCGCCTGATCGGCGGTCTGCTGCGCGTCCTTGCCCATCAGCATGATCCAGCCGGTATCAAACGCGGCGTAGATATCGTCATGCCCGCAGTGGACATTCAGCGAGTGCTTGGTCAGCGCACGTGCGCCCACTTCCAGCACCATGGTCGAACACTTGCCCGGAGCATGGTAGTACTGCTCCAATCCATACACAACGCCCTGGCCTGAGGTGAAGTTCACCACTCGCTTGCCAGTCACGGAGTGGGCAATCGAGCCGCCCTGCGCCGAGTGCTCGCCTTCGGTCTCAATCGCAATGGTGTTATGGCCGAAGACCGTCAGGTGGCCTTCCGCATACGCCTGCTGGAACAGTTCGCCGCCCTCGGTCGAAGGCGTAATCGGGTAAAAGATGCCGGCATCTGCGATGCGGGACTCTGTGTAATACGCAACCAGTTGGTTGCCGTTCGCTGTCAGGCGGATGCCAGGGTAGCGTGGGAGTGATTTCATCAGGTACCTCCAGGTACGGTCTCGATCGGGGCAAACTTGGGGCTTGCAGTTCTGTATTGTTACCCGGAACCAGCCGGGCAAACGGGCGCGTAAATTGTCGACAATTTAGAATACACCTTAAAGGCGGGTTGGTTTCCAGTCAATTTCCTGTAAATCTGCCGTTAGACTTCCGCCCCGGTTCCGCCCTCGGCAAAGCCCATGCCGCCGGTGGGAACCAGCATGCCGCCATCCACCAGCAACCCGGCCCCGGTGATGAAGGAGGCCCAATCGCTCAGCAAGAAGGCAACCGCCCGTGCCACTTCCTCCGGCTGGCCCAACCGCCGCAGCGCATGCATTCGGCCACAGGTTTCCAGCACCTTTTCCGGGTCGGGCGAGAGGCTGGCTGACCAGCGCAATGCCGGCGTCAGGATGGCTCCGGGCAGCACGCAGTTGGCGCGGATGTTGAATGGGGCGCAATCCAGTGCTATCGACCGCACCAGCCCCAGCAGCGCGTGCTTGGCCGTCACATACGCCAGCGAGTTCGAAACCGCCGTCAGAGACTGTACCGAACCGACCACAACAATATTGCCGCCGCCGGTCTGCTTCATGCTCTTAGCCGCGGTTTGCGAGGCATAAAAGCATCCGTTCACGTGGATGCGCAGCGTCTCTTCCCACTCGGCATCGGTCTGCGTCAGAAGGTTTCCATAACGCTGCATGCCGGCGTTACTCACCAGCAGCTTTACCGGTCCATAGTCCTTCTCTGCGGCGGCAAAGGCCGCTTCCACCTGAGCGCGATCGCTCACATCGCAGACATAGAACTTCGCATCCAAACCTGCAGATACAAATTCAGCCACCGTTTTCTGGCCATGCTGCACATCGCGGTCCAGCACAGCCACACGCGCGCCCAACTCCGCCAACACCCGCGCCGTTGCCTCGCCGATTCCCATGGCGCCGCCGGTCACTACAGCCGTCTTTCCATCCAGACGAAATCCCATCCTGCCCTCCACGTTCTCACTTCCCTTGCAGCCGGAAATAGCTACTTTACTCTTCTGCCATTAGCAATTCCCAACCATCCCACACCAGCAACTTCATCATTGCGATAAGATTTCCTCGAAGCACGCACAGAGATTCTCGCAAGTCTAAAGGAGTGGTGACAATGATCCACATGTCTTCATTGAAATTTCTTCGCAACACGCTGCGAATTTCCGCCTTATTTCTACTGGCTGCCACCCTGCACGCGCAGGCCCCCAAGCCGCCCGCCGTCACCATCCACTGGGACAAGACCACGGTGATCTCAAAGACAACTCCCACGCTGCAGGTGGTCGTCAATCCGCCGCTGCGTCCGGGCCAGCCGCTCGGCGCTGCCGCTTACGCCGCAGTGAAGTCACTCGGTGCCGATGATGTCCGCTATGTGCCGTGGCTTCCCTATCCGCGTCTTGCCGTGGCAGAACTGGATCCGCCGACGCCGCAAAAAACTTCCTGGGACTTCAGCCTGATTGATCCGATGACAAAAGATTTTCTCGCCGCCACTGACGGCCATCCCACGGTGATGAACTTCAGCACCTCGCCGGCGTGGCTCTACAAGACGGAGAAGCCGGTCACGTATGTTGCGGATCCGGAGAAGGTCGTCTGGAATTACACGCAAGGCACCGAACTCCGCGACCCCAGCGGCAAAGAGCTGGGCGACTACTATGCGCGGCTGGTGAGTTGGTACGTCAACGGCGGCTTCACCGATGAAAACGGAGTTCGCCATAACTCCGGCTACCATTACAAATTTGCCATCTGGGAAGTGTTGAACGAAGTCGACTTTGAACACAACATGACGCCCGAGCAATACACTGCGCGATATGATGCGATTGTTTCAGCCATCCACCGCGTCAGCCCCGATACAAAATTCATGGGCATGGCACTGGCCGCACCGCGAGACAATCCCCACTACTTTGAATATTTTTTGAATCCGGCGAATCACAAAAAGGGCATTCCGCTCGACTATATTTCGTATCACTTCTACGCCTCGCCCTCCGGCGAACAAAACATCAACAACTGGCAGTACACCTTCTTCGATTGGTACCAGCAGTTGCTAAAGTCCAGTTCATTTT
>CAIZGA010000567.1 GCA_903932385.1 uncultured Acidobacteriota bacterium | reverse complement strand
CTGCCTTGGCGCGTGCGCCGAAGACGGTGGGCGTGAGGTAGTTGCCCGGTTCGTTGACCAGTGCGCGTGTGAAGTTGAGCGAGGTACCGATGATGCCGCCGCGATGGATGCCGAGGTGGAGCTGATCAGTGTCCGGAGAATTTTCTGCTACCAGCGTGAACTCGACGATGCTGCGGTCTTTGCGGTCGGTCTGGTAGGTGTCGGGGTCAAAGTCGCCGATGTAGGCGCCTTCGACGAGGGCCTGCGCGGTGGCTTCGGCAGGGAAGGATTCGGCGACCGGCAGTACAACGGCGAGCGAACGGATACTGCGCGGTTTGGCGGCGCGGACAGCAGTACCGGCGGCCTTGCGGGCATCATCAATCGTAATCTTGGCAATCTTGCCCAAGCCGACAATCAGCAGGCGCTCTGCGGCCAGGCCCGCGGGGGCGTGGACCACGATGGTCTCATTTGCGCCGGCCTTGAATTCGCCGGATGCGAGCACAGCGGCGGCGGCCGACTGCAACGCCGAGTTGGTGGTTAGCAGCGCGGGCTGCGGGGAGGCGGCGTTGGCGTCGGCGGAGTCTGCCGCGAACACGGTGAGCAGCGGAGTGACAATTTCAGCAGGATTGGCGAGAGAAAGCGTGGTGTTCATACATCTATGTTCGCAGAGCGCCGGATGCGCGGCAAGTGTGGCGGCTACTTGCGCTGGGAGCGGGCGATGGCGGCGCGGGTCTCTTTGTCGGCGTCGCGTTTGCGTTCAGATTCGCGCTTGTCCCAGTCCTGCTTGCCCTTGGCCAGGGCGAGTTCGCACTTCACCTTGCCATTGCGAAAATAAAGACGGGTGGGGATGAGCGTAAATCCTTTTTGCTGCGTCTTAACCTCAAGCTTGTGAATCTCGGCACTGTGGAGCAGCAGTTTACGGGTGCGCAGAGAGTCGTGATTGCTGGTATTGCCGTGGGAATACGGGCCGATGTGGGCGTTGAGCAGGAAGATTTCGCCGTCCTTGACGAGGCCGTAGGCGTCTTTGAGGTTGGCCTGGCCCTGGCGGATGGATTTGACTTCGGTGCCGCGCAGAGCCACGCCGGCTTCGATGCGGTCGGTAAGGAAGTAGTTGTGGCTGGCAGCGCGATTGAACGAGGCATCGCGGTCGCCGCTGGAGATGGGATCTCTGGGGCGTTTGGGTTTGGCGGGAACAGCGCCGGGAACGGGATGGCTGGTTGGACGTGCCATTGGAATTTGCAGGGGCTTACCAGCCGCAGCGCGTGGCCGGATGTGATGGCGGCGGGCGGCATGAAAGCGATTGCGAATCTTGATGTTAACACGATGTACCGGCAAACAGCAGCAGGGCAGGCAGGATGCAGCGGAGCAGGCCGCACAGTCGGCGGCAAGGCGAAGAAAAGGTAGTATTGGCGATGCTATACTTTGCCTGCCACCCTTTCAGAAACAGTGAGTCGTAACACTACGAAGGATGAACGCTTGAAGTCTGTGATGCAGCAACAAATTCGGCAAGAAAATCAGGGAATCGGGATACGGTCCGGGACCAGAGCGAGAGTGCTGATGGCGCTCCCGGCGATTGCACTGCTGGTGGCCATGCTGCCGACAACGGCACATGCACAGAGCGCCGGCACGTGGATGAAACGCGGAGCCGCAGCCGAGGCTCGTGAAGATTACGATGCCGCCTACGAAGACTACAAAAAGGCCTTCCAGAAGGACCCCTCTGACCTGCGTACCAAGACGAATTATGATCGGGTGCGTTTTCTGGCAGCAGCCATGCACGTGGACAAGGGCCGCAAGCTGCGCAAAGCGGGCGACACCAATGGCGCGCTCACGGAATATCTGCGTGCGCTACAGATTGATCCCGGCAACCAGACGGCCGAGCAGGAGATTGAGTCCATCCGGCAGAGTATGGCGACACCAGCTTCGGCCAGCCAGTCGGCACCCTCGCAGACTGATGTGTTGACCGCGTTGAACTCCACCTCCGGTCCGATTGAGTTGAAGCCGATTTCGAATGATCCGGTAACGCTGCACATGATGGCGGATAGCAAGGACGTCTATCAGGCCATTGGCAAAGCAGTGGGGCTGAATGTTTTGTTTGACCCGGAATACACCTCGAAGCGAATCCCTGTGGAACTGACGAGTGTAGATTTATACGACGCGTTGCGGATTGTGGGTACACTCTCGGGAACCTTTTGGAAACCGGTAACAGCGAATACGATTTTTGTAGCGCAGAACACGCACCAGAAGCATCTGGACCTGGATGAGCAGGCGGTGCAGACTTTTTATCTGAGCAACGCTTCGCAAGCCAGTGACGCCAACGATGTGATGACGGTATTGCGTCAGACGCTGGACCAGTCAGCAAGAACGCTGCTGGTGGCGGGGCAGAATGCAATTGTTGTGCGCGGTACGCCGGATGAACTTTTGCTGGCGCAGAAACTGATCAGCGACATGGACCGCGCAAAATCTGAGGTGGTGGTAGACGTGGCCGTGTTGGAAGTGAGCCGCGACAAGCTGCGGAACATCGGCTTGAGCCTGCCGCAGACCTTCGGCATGACGTTGCAGACGCCAAATGCCAGCAGCACTTCCAGCAGCAGCAGTTCAGGGACCGGCCTCTCACTGAGCAACCTGGGCGGTTTGAACTCCAGCAACTTTGCGGTATCGGTGGGCACAGCAACGGCCAACCTGCTGCTGACTGACAGCGACACGCGTGTGTTACAGAACCCGAGCATCCGCGCCACGGACGGGCAGAAGGCATCGCTGAAAATTGGTTCACGCATCCCGATTGCGACCGGCTCGTATTCTTCCGGTGTGGCGACAACGGCAGTGAGTTCGCTGGTCAGCACACAGTTCACCTACATTGACGTGGGCGTGAACGTGGACATGACGCCGACGGTGCACTACGACCACGACATAACGTTGAAGATGAAGGTGGAAGTTTCTACTGAGTCGGGATCGGTTACGATCAGCGGCATTACCGAACCCATCATCGGGCAGAACACCGACGATACCGTCATCCGGCTGAAGGAAGGCGAGTCGACCATCCTGGCCAGCATCGTGACCAAGAGTTTGAGCAAGAGTGTGACCGGCACGCCGTTCCTGGGCGAAGTGCCAATCCTGAAATATCTTTTCGCCAGCACCAGCAAGGAAAATGTAAACGACGAAGTGGTCTTCATGTTGACGCCGCACATCGTGCGCG
>CAIZGA010000566.1 GCA_903932385.1 uncultured Acidobacteriota bacterium | reverse complement strand
CTGTCAAAGTCAACTAAACGTGTTGTGCTAACAAAATCATTGCAGTTATCGATATTCCGTCGTGATAACTGGTTATGCCGATGGTGTGCTAAACCTGTAATCTTCGCTCCTGCAATGAAGCTGCTGGAGATCGAATTACGTACTTCCGGTTTTGATATGCCTTTGGCGTATTACCATACGCACTGGACGAGAGCGACCGCGCCACTACTGGACGAACTTGGGGTGGTACTAGACCATGTAACAGCCTTCTCGGTTGGAGGAAAATCCGAGGAAGAAAATTTAGTGACCGCTTGCGCAAAATGCAATGGCCGAAAGAGTGCTGCTCCACTTGAAAACTGGAATCAGCGAGTCATTCGCAAACCAATCAAAGGGAAGTATGGAGAACCACAAGCATGGGATGGACTATCGGGGGCATTTATAGTGCTGGCAGAAAGATATCCCCATAAACTGACGGCAGGCGAGCGTGCATGGCTAAAGGCAATGAAACGCTGAGATGGATTTCCAAATTGGATACTGAAAAGCACTTACCTGTTTTCTATGAAGAACTTAGCAGGGAATACACTGAGAGACGGGTTCGTTCCAGACTA
Organism: uncultured Acidobacteriota bacterium; assembly: GCA_903932385.1. Lineage (GTDB taxonomy): Bacteria > Acidobacteriota > Terriglobia > Terriglobales > Acidobacteriaceae > CAIZGA01. The sequence goes on along the minus strand of CAIZGA010000566.1, from coordinate 1,329 downwards.
CAATCCCGACCATCTAATTCCTGCCTGAATTACTCCTGATCACAAAGACGTAGGCACTTCCGCGAGCAAGACCTTCACTGCGACGATAGTTTTATAGCAATTCCATTCTGTTCGCGGCTCTGTTGGGCTGCATCCATAAATTCGAACATCTCCAACGTCTCCGCATTGGAAACGGGTGGCACGCCCGTATGCATGAATTTCACGATTTCCTGAACCAGTGGAGCGTAGCTAATGGGAAGGTTGTTGACGACGCCAGTTTTATTATTCGGATAGAACGCAACCGCACCATAATCTCCGTATGGCCGGGAGGCGCGCAGTGTTCCCACGCGGCCATCCTTCCACACGCCGGTTACCACTTCGGTGTCAGCCGTATAGGTTCTTGTGACCTGTGCAACTCCGGGCCCCATCAAGGTAAACAGCATCTCGACACCGTGAATGGCATACCAGGAGAGATCCAGCTGATGGTGAGGCTCCAGTGGCCCCGGCGACCAGACAAATGCGCCGAGAAGCTGGGGCGAGCGCAGTGTTTGAATATCGCTAAAGCGCAATGACGATGCACTAAACCAAACGATGTGCTGTGCAGCAGCGAGCTGTGCAATCGCTCTTGCATCGGCCAGCGTAGAAGCCAGCGGCTTGTCAATAAATATGGGCTTGTGGCAACTAGCAGCCACACGAAACTGCTCAAGATGAATGCGGCCGTCGCCGCTTTCGAGCAAAATGCCATCCACCAGCGGGCAGAGATCTTCAATATGCTCCACAAACGGGAGATGCCATTTGTCGCGTAGCTGTGCTGTGAAATTCTCAATGCGATCATGGCTGGCTGCAATATCCGGACTGCCGCCTTTATAAACCGCAACGATACGCGCAACCGGCACATGGTCCCGCGCCGAGCCGTCATTCAATATGCGGGTAAACTCCACCGCATGCGACGTGTCCGCACCGATAATACCGAGGCGCAGCTCTGCAGTTTGTGCATGCATGCGAGTCCCAACACATAGGACCAACAACGCGATTCCAGCGATTCTTCCCGTGGTTCTCTTTGTCATTTTGAAATTCCTTTGTATTGCTGGCACTGCGCCAACGCCATTGTTCGGGCTGACGACACGGAGTGAATTCATTTAGTCGCTGAAGCGAACGAATGAACCCGTTCCTAAATATTGCCTTTCTTCATTTCATCGGAAAGATATTCCGCCGAGCGCATTGCAAGCGCAAGCATCGTCATCGTCGGGTTCTGCCAGCCACCGCTCACAAAGCAACTCGCATCCACAACAAACAGGTTCTTGATGTCATGGCTTTGGTTCCATTTGTTCAACACACTCTTCTTTGGGT
>CAIZGA010000565.1 GCA_903932385.1 uncultured Acidobacteriota bacterium | reverse complement strand
TTCACTACATCGGCTGCACCAGCGGGGCCTGAAAATGGGCCTTCGCCTTTGCCTGCCAGCAACATCACAGATGTGTTCTGAAATTTCAACTCAAAGGGAAAGTCCCACGCGAAGGTGTAGCCGACGGTGAGTATGGTGTCGGCGAGCTTCGAGTCGTCGACGATGGTGATGTTGAGTTTGGCGAAGTCGGGGTTCTGGGCAAAGTCTGCCTTGAGCTGCGCAGCGTCAAAATATTTTGCGTCGTAGGCGCTGATGTACATCGTCTTGAAATTCTGCAGAATGACTTTTGGATCTTTTACGCCGGCGAGTGCGGTGGATTGCTGCGGCAGGCTGGAGAGCGGGACCGGCGGCGCGGGCGGCGTGGTGGCGGGCTTGGTCGGCACTTGCAGCTGCGCCTGAAGCGAGGTTGCAGAGAAGAGAAGCAGAAGAACTGCAAGGCAGAGAGAAATTAAATTTCGCATAGAACGCCCTTTCATTCAAATGAGTGGAACAAGGAATTCTACTGCAAATTGCGGCATTAGATGCCGAGTTGTTTGCGGGCGGCGGGGGTGAGGCGGTCCGGTCCCCAAGTGGGTTCCCAGACAATTTTCACGTCGGTGCGGCTGATGGCTTCAATGCCGGCGAGGCGGTTCTGCACCTGCGCGATGATTTGCTGGTGTGCGGGGCAGCCGGGCGAGGTGAGGGTCATGTCGATTTCAACGCGATGGCGTTGCGGCACACCTTCAATACCGGCACCCGGAGCGTCTGCATCGGGAGTGATGGCGACGCGGTAGATGAGGCCGAGGTCGACGAGATTGATGGGCAGCTCGGGGTCGTAGCAATCGCGCAGGGCGTTGAGGACGTCGTCTTCGGAGAGCGGCATGAGCTAATTCTTTCTCTCGACCAGATAGCGGGCGAGGGACTTGAGCGGCTCGGCTGCGTCGCCAAAGGGAGAGAGTGCGGCGAAGGCTTCGGTGATGAGGCGGTCGGCGTCGCGCTGCGATTGCTCGATACCGTAGACGGCTGGCCAGGTGGATTTTTCGCTGGCAGTGTCTTTGCCGGCGGTCTTGCCGAGTTGCTCGGAGCTTTGCGTCATGTCGAGCACGTCGTCAACGATTTGGAATGCGAGGCCGGCATTTTCTCCGAAGGTGCGGAGGCGGGCGATGGTGTCTGGATTGCCGCCGGCGTAGAGGCCGCCGCTGACGATGCTGACGGTGATGAGCGCGCCGGTCTTGGCGCGGTGGATGGCGTTGACGAGTTCGGCGGTGGGCTTCTGGTTTTCGCCTTCGATGTCCATCACCTGGCCGCCAATCATGCCGCTGGGAACGCCGGTGTCTCCGCCGACGCCGGTGCCGGTGGCGATGGCGACTTCGCGAACAATTTCAATGGCGGAAGCGGGCGGGCATTGCAGGTTGCCGAGCGTGATGTAGGCCTGCGTCTGCAGCGCGTCGCCGGCGAGGATGGCGATGGCTTCACCGAAAGCGACGTGGCAGGTGGGCTTGCCGCGGCGGAGGTCGTCGTTGTCGAGAGCGGGCAGGTCATCGTGAATCAGCGAATAGGTGTGCAGCATTTCAAGCGACGCGCCGAGATCTTCCACGCCGCGGGGCAACTGGCCGGCAACCATGCGCGCGGCTTCCATGCAGAGGATGGGGCGGAGCCGCTTGCCGCCGGCGAAGACCGAGTGGCGCATGGCGGAGTGGATGGAAACCGGTGGCGTGTCTGCAGTGGGCAGAAGACGCTCGAGCGCCGCGTCAATGCGGGCGACTCCGGACTTGAGGATTTCGTTGACGGTCTGGTGCATCACAATGTCAATGATAAATCACGGCTGCGATGCGGAAAGGCGACGGCGGGCGAGAGCGTTGCGGCGGAGAAGAATGACGAGCAGAACGAGCGCGATGGCGGAGATGAGTTGGCCGAGGATGTGGTCGAAGGTGCGCGCGAAATGAATCTCCACCGTGGAGCGGCCGACGGGCAGAGGGATGCACAGGAGGCCATCGTTGCGCCGCGGACGGTTGGTGACTTCGCGGCCGTTGACGCTGACGCGCCAGCCGGGATAGTCCCACAGGCGAAGGACGAGCAGGGTGGGCGTGGCGATGTTGGTGGTGAGGCGATAGTTTTCCGTATCGCCATGCTGCAGGGTGACGGCGGCGGGGGGCGTGGTGGTTGGCGGGTCGTCAGTGATTTTTGCGAGCCAGAAAGTTTGCGGAACCAGGTGAAGCTGGCTGGCGTCTGCGTTGATGGGCGTGTACTCGTCGGTGGGTTCGGTGGGCACGCCGATGCCGCGTAGTTCGAGTGCAGCTTCGTCATCGTCTTCACAACTTTGCACGAAGATGCGATAGCCGATGGGCGCAACGACGAGCGGCAACAGCAAAGCGGCCAGCAGCCAGCGGCGGCGCAATGCAGGCAGAGCCAGCACGAAGGCAAGTACGGTGACGGCGGCGAGCACGGCGATGAATCGCCAGGGGAATTGCAGGTAGGCGAGGTTGGGAAGAATGCGATAGAGAAAGCTGCTGATGGGTATCAACAGAATGAAGATGGTTGCGGTGAGAAACAACGCGGGGCCGAGCGGATTTTTATCGAGGCGCGTTGCTGGCTTTTTGAGGGCGGCTGCGAGAAGAAAAACTGCAGTCATTGCCAGCACTGAGATAGCGACCCAGGAGGCGGTGTAGAGGACGGCATCGTGTTCTGCGTCGGTGGTGCGTTCAAAAAGAAAATTATTGAAGGGGCTTAAGTTTCCGGCGATGACACTTTGAATCTGCACCCAGCGGCGTTCATAGGCGGCGGGGAGAACATAGTATGCGGCGAGTGAGATGCCGAAGAGAAGGGCGAGAAAATATTTTGTGGCGAGATGCAGAACGTTGCTGCGGTTGCGTGTGGCGCGCCAGTGTGAAATCAGCCGGACGATGGCGATGAGGGCGACGGTGTAGCAACCCATGACGGCGGCGGGAGCATTGCTGAGCCAGAGCAGCGCGATTGGAATGGCGATGGTGACGATGGAAATTTCTTCTGCGAAGAGCGCGAGCAGCAGCAGCGGGAACCAGACGGCGGCGAGCAGTTCGGCGTAGGCGGTGCGTTCGTAGACCACGAACAGCATGTAGGGATTGACGATGTAGAGGACGGCGGCGAGGATGGCGGAGGTCCGCGAGGCGCGGGTGTGGGCCAGCGCGTAGGCGGCGAATCCAGCGGCGGACATTACCAGAAATGAATAGGCGATGGCGACCGAGGGCAGCCATGCGGGATGCAGATGCGCGAGCGATGTGAGTGCGCCGCCGAGCAGCCAGGAGAGCGGCGGATAAAAAATGAAACGCGGTTCGCCGGCCAGCCACGCGCCCCAGTGCATCCAGTGCGGGTAGAGAATGCCGACGCGCCAATGTTCGGCGACGTCAATCCAGTTGAGCAGGTGGAAGTCGAAGTCGTGCCCGCAGGAGCAGCCGTCGCGCAACAGCGGCACGATGGCGATGAAGGCGGCGAAGGGAATCAGAAGCAGAGAAAGTTTTTGCGAGAGCGGGGAACGTGCAAGGCGACCGCAAGAATTGCGGAGTGACTGAAGGCGCGTGCTTGGCGGCAAGGAGTCGGCGTCGTTCATGGCGGCGTAGCCCGGAGTTAATGGACTGAAGGTTGCAGCACCAGTGTATGCTCGGTGGCGGCATTTACGGCGGCGTCGGTGAAGGGAAGCGAAAAAGTTGTTCCGCCATACCAGATGGGCCACTGGTCGCGGTACCAGAGGCTCATGGGATTGCCGGACTCGCCGACGACGATGTTGAGCGTGGAGTCATCGAGATTGGCGAGGTCGGCAGTGAAGCGTTCCGAGGGGCCGAAGTCGCGACGCACGGATTTGATGGTGTCGATGTTGCCCGCCGACCCGCTCAGATCCCCGGCCACAAGCACGCTATCGGTCGTAATCTTGCCAGCCGGGAACGCGAGGCCATTGCCTACCGTGCCGATCTTGATAGCGTACCACGTGAGCGATGAGTCGAGAAGAAGCTGT
>CAIZGA010000564.1 GCA_903932385.1 uncultured Acidobacteriota bacterium | reverse complement strand
GGGCTGCTGGATTATCCGCACTACACGCGGCCGCCGGTCTTTCGCGGCGCTGCGGTGCCGGAGGTGCTAAGCGGCGGCGACCACGCGGCCATCCGCAAATGGCGGCGCGAACGACAGCTGGAAAAAACATTCCGCAACCGGCCGGACCTGCTGGCGGATGCGGAGTTGAGTGCGGAAGATAAAAAGTTTCTGGCGAGATTGAAGAAGTAAATTCCTACGCTGACTTCGCCTGCATCTGCAGCAGATTGCCGGCTTCGGCGGCGGCTTCTGCCAGTGTGCGGTGGTGGATGGTGAAGAGCGCAAGTTCGAGCCGGTCGCTGACGCCGGTTTTGTCATACACGCTGCGCAGATAATTTTTCACCACCTGCTCAGTGACGCCGAGGCGGCTGGCGATTTCCTTGTTCTTGCATCCCTGAACAATCAGCGCAACTATCTGCATCTCTCGCGGGGTGAGGCGGTCGCGCACGCGGCTGCCGACCATGTCGTTCATGGGAATCTCTGCGGGCGCGGCTGTCAGGCGGAAGATGCGTTCGCCACGGGCAACACGGCGGACCGTATCGACCAGATCAGCACCGTTGATATCGCGCTGGATGCCGCCGTCGGCCAGGTTGCGATGCGCGGGGTCCATCTGCGTGCCATTTTCCAGAATGAAAATCACACGGCTGCCCACGGCGCTGATACGCGTCATGACTTCCATCATGTCCGCGGAAAGACCGGCTGCGATGAGGTGAATGGCATTGCGATGGCCGTCAATCGCAGCGAAAAGTCGCGAGGCATTTTCCATCTGCGCCACAATGCGCATGTCTTCTTCGAGTGCCAGCACGCGCGCCGCACCGGCACGAAAGATGGACTGATTATCCGCCAGGATTATTTTGTTCATGCCTGTGTCTCCTGCCAATCTACTGCCGGATAAACGAACCGTACTGCAAATGAGATTCCACGCACTGGCACGCCCGACATATGCTTCATCGTCCCGCATCGGGGCAAGTCTATGGATGTTGCGCTTTCGGACAGTCCGCCAACGAACTGGATATGGGCCAGAGGTGGGAGCGGTCTGCGAAGTTCATTCTACAACCGGCATCTGAATGCGAGGTGAACCAAATCAACGGTGCGATTCGCATCCTCAGTCCAACCCCGATTGTTGGGAAGACTCTCGCGATATTTTTAATTATTTTGCAGCAACTATGCTGACCCCGCGTGTTTGAATCAGGAGTCACGTCAGTCCGTCTACCCTGGTTGCCGCGGATCTGACTTCCGTACGTTGGAGGTCAACATTGAAAGATATGCGTTCTTTATTTGTGCGGGCTATTGCTGTGCCGCTTGCTATGGCTGCAGTTTTTGCCATCAGCGGCTGCAATCTGGCAGCAAAACCCACACCCGCAGTCGCAGTAAGCGGCAGTGCGCAGGTGCGCATTGGCAGCACAACGACCTTCATCGCCAGTGTCACCAACCTGCCCACCACATCTGTTACGTGGCAGGTGAATGGCGTGACCGGCGGCAACAGCAGCGTGGGCACCATCAGCAGCGGAGGTGTCTATACGCCACCGGCCAGTTTGCCCAGTCCCGACACGGTTACAGTGACGGCCATCAGCGTCAGTTCCCCGACGACTACCGGCTCTGCACAGGTGATCGTGTGGAACCCGGTGCCGAGCATCTCTGCAGCCACGGCAACACTAACCGCCGGCACTACGTATGCTCTGGAAGTTGACGGCACAAACTTCGCAAGCGGCGCCACGATTCAATCCGGCACCACCAGCCTCTCGACAACCTACGTCAGCTCCACTGAATTACAGGCGACGATCACGTTGCCCAGCGGCACAACTTCGCTGAGCGTCTCAGTATTGAATCCGGATCCGGGCAGCGTTGCATCCACTTCCGCTAGCGCGACCATTTATCTGGCCAGTGTTACTGCGGCATCGCGGCTGCTGGACCAGGCGACCTTCGGACCCACGCTCTCGGATATTTCCACGGTGCAGAATGAAGGCATCGACTCGTACATCACTCAGCAGTTCAATACTCCCTACACGCCGCTGGCAAATATTCCGGCAACGCTGCCGGCGGTTTGTCTGTCTGCGAATACAGCCTATGTCTGCGAGGAGTCTGAGTGGTGGCAAACCGTGCTGACCGGCAATGATCAGTTGCGGCAGCGCGTTGCCTTTGCGCTCAGCGAGTTGTTTGTTATCTCCAGCGACACCGATGACGGACGCACGATTGTTTTCTACCACAACACCCTGGCACAGGATGCCTTCACTAACTTCTACACGGTGATGCATGATGTTTCTGTTTCGCCGGGCATGGGTGCGTACCTCAACATGCTGAACAGCGCGAAGGCACCCACCGGACAAATTGCGAATGAAAATTATGCGCGTGAATTAATGCAGCTGTTCACCATTGGCCTCTACGAGCTAAATCAGGATGGCTCGCTGCAGTTGGACAGCAACAACAACACCATTCCCACGTATACGCAGGCGCAGGTGCAGGCATTTGCCAAGGCATACACCGGCTGGACATACGCAACGTCTACGGGCGGCGTGCCGACTAGATATCCCAACTCGACGCCCAACTACACTTCTCCGATGGTGGCTGTTGAAAGCGAGCATGACACCACCGCGAAAACACTGCTGAACGGCACCACACTGCCGGCAGGACAAACCGCTGAAGAAGACCTAACCGGCGCGCTGACCAACATCTTCAACAACACGAACGTGGGCCCGTTTGTCTGCAAGCAACTTATCCAGCATTTGGTGACCAGCACGCCGACTCCGGCGTATGTCGCGCGCATCTCTGCAGTATTTGCCAACAACGGCAACGGCGTGCGCGGCGATATGCAGGCAGTCATCCGCGCGATTCTTGAAGACACAGAAGCACGCGCCGGCGACACCAACCCGGCGTTCGACGGCGGCCACTTGCGCGAGCCGATGTTGTGGATGACGAATTATCTGCGCGCGGTTGGATTCACCAATACCGATGCCAATGGCTCGTACTACTCGCTCTCGAACTACTCAAACAATTTGAGCGAGCGGCCGTATCGTTCCGGCAGCGTCTTCAACTTCTTCCCGCCCAGCTATGTAATCCCGCAGACCACGCTGAATGCGCCGGAGTTTGATTTGGAGAACACGGCTTCAGCCATATTGCGGCTCTCGCTGGCAGACAGCCTGGTGAATAACAAGATCACCAGTTTCAACATCAACCTGAGCTCCACCAGCACGCTGGGGCAGATTGCCGCCAGCAGCCCATCGCAACTGGTGGACACGCTGGGCGTGATGTTTATGCATGGGCAGATGCCGACGGCCATGCGCACGGAAATCATCAACACCATTACCGGCCTGACGAACGCTGCGCAAAGGGTCCGCGTGGCAGTGTATCTGGTGATTACGTCATCGCAGTACAAGGTCATCCACTAGGGCTGTGCACGACTCCACGAAGAACGATTGAGGAAAGCCATGAACAGCAAGCGCAGAAGTTTTATCAAGTATGCAAGTCTGGCGGCCGCCGGCAACTTTATCGGGCTGCGACCCTTTGGCGCACTGAATGCGCTGGCGCAGAGCCCCACCAACTACAAGGCGCTGGTCTGCATTTTTCTTTTCGGCGGCAACGATGCCAACAACATGTTGATACCGTTCGACACAGCCGGCTACAACAACTACTCGTCAATTCGCGGACCACTGGCGCTGGCACAAAACACGCTGCTGCCGCTGACGCCTACGCCGAACTTTGCGTTGAACCCGAACCTGCCGGACCTGCAAACACTCTTCAACAATAAGAACGCAGCCTTCGTCGCCAATGTGGGCAATCTTGTGCAGCCGCTAAACCGTGCGGAATATCTCGCGGGACAAAATGCGCCGACGAATTTGTTTTCGCATCCTGACCAGCAGCTGGAATGGCAGAACGCCGCACAGAGTGCCGTGACTCCAACCGGTTGGGCGGGGCGCATTGCCGATGTACTCGGCTCCAGCTACAACACCAATGCCACCATCCCGATGATTACGTCGGTGGCAGGCGATACGCTTTTCTGCAACGGCAATGCAACATCGCCGGTCTCAGTTTCGCCTGGTAATCTGGGCGCGGCCAACTGCTCAGAGGGCACGGAGTGCACAGCGCGGCAGGCAGCGGCGCAGGCCATGCTTACCTTCAACTCCGGCATCTCGCTGGTGCAGGCCGATGACAACATCACCACCAATGCGTACTCGTATGCAAAAACTCTCTCCGATGCGGTGCAATCCATCAGCCCGTTGACGACGGTCTTCCCCTCCAACAACAGTCTGGCTTCGCAGTTGAAACAGATTGCGCAGATTATTCAAGTACGTGCTGCGCTGGGCGTACAGCGGCAGATTTTCTTTGCCAGCCTGGGCAACTTTGATACACATGCCGACCAGTTGCCGCTGCAAAGCGCGTTGCTGGCACAAGTATCGCCGGCCATTGCGGCCTTCTACAACGCAACGGTTGAGCTGGGCGTACAGAACGATGTCACCTCCTTCACCATGTCGGATTTTGCGCGTACCTTCCAGCCAAACTCCAACAACGGCAGCGACCATGCATGGGGATCGCACCATATGGTCTTCGGCGGCGCAGTGAATGGCGGCCAGATTTACGGCACCTTCCCAACGCTTTCACTGGGCGGGCCGGATGACTCCGGCAGCAATGGACGCTGGATTCCCTCCACAGCTACGTCACAATATGCGGCGACGCTGGCACAGTGGTTTGGAGTGAGTTCTGGCAATCTACCAACGGTGTTGCCGAACATTGGTAACTTTACTGTGAATAACCTGGGATTCGTGTAGTTCAAGAATGGGCTAAACTCCGACCTTACTAATCGCATTAAAGCAGCCGGCTGCCGGATATCTTCGGCAGCCGATTTGTTTTGGTGATTGCATTGCTGGAGTAAGCCGCTAATTACATTTGAGTTACAAAGCAAATACAAAAAAATATGAGGCTGCACGGAGGGCAAAGAATACTGTCGAAACAGCGATTCTACTCTTGTACGTTATTCGCACAAAATGGCCGATAAATGAGCATTGAAAAATAGCTGTGATTAACGTCACAGGATGGCGCAACTCGCCTGAAGTATGCTCCAGCTAGTTAGAAAGAAGACCGGTGAACAGACGCCTGTTAACAAGGTGTTTGCTGCACAAGGCCAAATTAATACCGAGGTCGAAATCAATGCGCCGAATCTGGAGCTTTATTACAGTTCTAATGCTCTTGCCAGTGATTTGTATGGTGGGACGTGCGAACGCGGCTGCACCAAAAGCATCAAACGCTGCTGCGCCCGCCGCAACAACAACCCCCGCACCCGGCTATGCCGGATCCGATACATGCGCCATGTGCCACTCTGAACTGGCAAATAAATTTGGCGCAACCAACCCTCACGTAAAGATTGCCCAGCTGCATGGCAAAAATGGCGTGACCTGCGAAGGCTGCCATGGACCGGGCCAGGCACACGTTGACGGCGGTGGAGACACCAGCAAGATTATCCGCTTCGACAAACTGACCCCGAAAGAAGTCAGCGACCGCTGCCAGACCTGCCACGCAGGCGCACACCCTGACTATGCTCGTTCCCAGCATGCCAAGGCCGGCGTCAGCTGCATCAGCTGCCACAGCGTGCACCAGGGCGACACCGAAGCCAAGCTGCTGAAGGCCGATGAGCCGAAGCTCTGCTTCCAGTGCCACGCCGATGTGAAGGGCTCCTTCAACATGCCGTTCCACCACAAGGTGGAAGAGGGCCTGGTGAAGTGCTCTGACTGCCATGACGTGCATGGAACATTCCTCAACAACCAGCTGAAGACCACCGCAGACCAGAACGATGTCTGCACCAAGTGCCACCTGGAAACACGTGGACCGTTCGTTTACTCGCACCCTGTGACCAAAGTGGATGGCTGCCTGGCATGCCATACGCCGCACGGATCGCAGAATGCACGTCTGTTGAACATGCCCAGCGTTACGCAGCTCTGCTACCAGTGCCATAGCGAAGTGGCGGCAGACACCATTCATGGTCAGGCAAACATGAACAATGCGAACCCCTGCATTGACTGCCATACGCAGGTTCACGGATCGAATGCCGATGCGGCATTCCGCAGGTAACTGAACAGCTGGAAACGATGAGTACAAGTGAGGCTTGAAATGAAGAAATTTGATGAGATGAGAAAAAGTGAGAGGTTCCGCAGTCTGGCGAAGATCGCCAGCTGTATGGTAATCACCTTGCTGCTGACTACTGGCGGCGTTGCCAAGGCACAAGATGCCGCAGCAACCCCCAACCAGCAGGTAACAACCGATGGTTTCATCGTGCATCAGAGCGTCGAGCTCGGCGGCCACTATGTGGACACCAAGGGCAGCGGCGAAATGTATGACACGCTGCTCAACCTACACTCCGGACCGCGTGTTCTGGGCGAAACCTTTACCATGAAGGCCGCGCCGGGAACCAAGCACAACCTGGTGGATACTTTGAGCGCCATCAGCGACGGCTTCGGCGGCGACCCAATCAACTACACTCGCATGACCTTCTCCAAGGGCAAGGTTTACGAGTTCGCCGGAACGTTCCGCCGCGACCGCCAGTATTCGAACTATGATTTGCTGGGCAATGCGCTTCTCAACCCAAACCTGAGCATCGCGATTGGAACGCCGAACCTGCAGACCACCACGTCCACGCAGCCGACCTCGCTGACTGGAATTGGTGTTGGTTCGCTCGGCAGCTTTGCATGGCAGACTCAGCAGAATTCACCGGAAAAGTACAACACGGTCCGCCACATGCTGGATACCGATGTGACGATTTTCCCGCTGTCGAAGCTCACCTTCCGCGAGGGCTACTCTGAGAACATCTTTCAGGGCCCGAGCAACTGGCCGCTGTATGCGACCGGCGTAGCGAAGACGACGATGCTGGGACAGCAGAACGTCCGCATCAGCACTGACATCTTCCGCTCTGCAATCGACTACAAACCTTTTGCCGGCACCAAGCTCACCCTCGAGACGGAAATCACCCACCTGAAGAACAACACCTGGGACCAGATTGATCCCTCTGCTTTCAATGTCCAGGAAGCCAATGGACAGAAAGTGGCATTGGGCATGTTCAACAGCGGCGAACCAGCGGTTTCCACCTCCGCCACAACCAACTCACTTATCACTGGCGAACTTGCTTCGACCAATGGTGTAACCACCCCCGGAAGATACTACTGGTTCTACAACAACATCTATAACCAGGCCAGTGATTGCAACCTGTCGTCTATGGCGAACCAGGCTGTAATGCTTACGGCAGCCGGCAGCTCCAACCCGAGCGGCCTGCCGACGATTGACCCGGCTTGCGATGTAATCCAGAACCTGACCCGCACCATGCCGACGCGTAGCTTCTACCCGACGGAGATGTTCAAACTGCAAAGCAACAGCATCAAGAACATCACCATGAACGGTATCTTCCGCTACACCGAAGGCCGTACCAATATGCCGAACCTGACAGAGAGCTTCCAGGGTCTCAACGGTGCGGTCCGCGCGGAAGTGCTCACGGATTGGGCGCGTGCCAAACGGCGTGATGTTGGTGTGGACTATTCCATTACCTGGCAGGCATTGAAGAAGCTGAGCTTCAGCGATTCCATCAGTCTGAAGCAGGCGGCAGAACCTGGCTGGTACAACACCACCAACATCAAGTACAGCACAGCGACCACAACGGGCAGCGAAACACTCAACGCCCCGGTGCTTGCACCTGTTACCACGGCGTATGCAGCGTCACCTTCCACTGGCTACTACGGCCAGCGCATCCTGACCAACAACCTGGTTGCTGCGTACGAAATCAGCCCGCGTGCAACGACATCCATCACGTGGCGTCACGGTACCAACAGCATCGTCTACCTGTTGGCCACCAACGCACCGACGCTCATCACGGAAGATGCCGGCATCTGGGCACTCGACCTGCGCCCCACCGACAAGTGGACCATCAACGGATCGGTAGAAGCCAGCTATGACAACAACGTCTTCACGGCGTTGGAGCCACGCGAAATGCAGCGGTACCGCATGCACACACGCTACAAGATCAACAACTGGGCAACCGCCACGTTGAGCTACTCTGAGCGTGATCGCTACAACAACACCAACAACACCGGCACCGCATCAGCGGTTGGTCCCCTGCAGCATGTGGACCAGTCCCGCTACATCGGTGGCGCGCTGGCCCTGTATCCCAAGGAGCACTACGGCGTGGACCTGAACTATGCCTACTCGTATGTCTATACATCCACCAACGCGAACTTCGACGCCAACGGCAATCTGGGAGCAAACTGCCCCGGAACAACAACGCCGGGCGGCATCTGGTGCGCAACCGATTGGATGTCTGCACCTACCAACTTCACCTCGGTGAGCTTCTTTATCTCCCCGAACAAACACTTCAAATCGAACCTCGGCTACCGGTTGAGCGACGTCAGCGGCAAGCAGATCCAGTACAACCCTCTGCAGGTCAATGGCTCACTGAACTCGGCTTACTCCTCTCCGTACATCAACGCAACCTGGATTACGAATGCCAAGGTTGAGTGGAAGGCTGATTACCACTTCTACGACTACGGCGAAGGCGGCCCGGTTGGACCGACTGCACCGCGGAATGCACGGGCAAATGTTGTTACCGTTGCAATGAAATATGCGTTCTAATGGGCTGCATGCAGCCAGCAAGATAGACCGTTTTCCAAGGAGCTTATCGTGAAACTGAACATGACAATCGCGGCAGCTACTGTACTGGCTGCATCACTCGTCACCCCGGCATTTGCACAAACTTCCGGAGCTGACATCTACAAGAGCAAGTGTCAGATGTGCCATCTGGCGGACGGAAGCGGCAACAAGGGTATGAAGGTAACCGCTTTCAGCAAGTCCTCCACCGATGCGCAGTTGACCCTGGCGACAAAGAACGGCGCCAGCAACGGCAGCATGAAGATGCAAGGTTACGCCGGCAAATTGACAGATGACCAAATCAAGGCAGTGGTCACCTACATCAAAACACTTGCCAAGTAACATCGACTGTGACGAGGCCGTCTTCAAAGTGAAGACGGCCTCGCTGCAAACAGCCCCAACTATCGTTTGATTCCCCGGACTGGACATGCTTGCTGACCTGACCGGAGATCAAGTCCACTACAACCACAACTTCAACCCATAGGAGCCAACCTTGAAATTCAACCTCACAGTTGCAGCAGCCTCTCTACTTGCAGTTTCACTCGCCACTCCGGCGTTTGCACAGACCTCCGGTGCCGACGTTTACAAGAAGTGCCAGGGATGCCATGGAGCCACAGGCGCCGGCAATGCAGGCATGAAAATCGCATCCTTCAAAACACCCGCTGTAGTTAAGGAATCAGATGCAGCCCTTACCGCGACCATTAAAAATGGCGGCGGCGCCGGCCCCATCAAGATGCCCGCCTACGCCGGCAAACTTTCTGACGACCAGATCAAAGCAGTCGTGGGCTACATCCGCACACTGCAAAAATGATTTATTGAAAGAGGTACGACATGGATGGGTCTTGTAACTATCGGGGAGATTGGAAACGATTCTTTCTCTTCTGCGGCACTAAGCCAGTGAAATTGTCGGCGACAGATGCGGGAACCGAATCCGCAGACCTGCCAAACAATCACACAGGAAGATACCTGACCACCCATGGGTCGGCATTAACCTCAACCGGCAACTCCCTGCTGCTCTGGAAAACTCTGGTGCTCGGGATTGCCGGTATACTTTTGTTTCTTACACCAGTCCAGAAGCTGCACGCACAAACCGACTGCCTCTCCTGCCACGGCGATACCACCATGCAGGATGCAGCCGGCCACAATGTAGGCGTCAATGGTGACACCTTCAAAGCCAGCGTGCACGGCGGTCTGGCCTGCAAGGACTGCCACACCAACATCAAAGCGTATCCACATCCGGACAAGGTAGAGCCCGTCAAGTGTGTGGCCTGCCACGCGGATGAAGTAGCCAACAGCGCCGGCAGTGTTCATGCCTCTGTACCCGGACATACCTGCGCCAGCTGCCACGGCGACATCCATGCCGTCTTCCCCAAAGGCGATCCGAAGTCCAATGTCTATCCGCTGAATGTTCCCCGCACCTGCGGTACATGCCACGGTGATGCCAATGTATCCAAACAGCATTCGATGACGAATGTGTATCCGGCATACATGGACTCGATTCACGGATTTGCATTGAGCAAGGAAGGGTTGCTGGTCTCTGCCAACTGCACAAGTTGCCACGGCTCGCACCACATCCTGAGCCACAATGACCCGCAAAGCCCGACCAACAAGGCCAACATTCCAGCAACCTGCGGTACATGCCACGCAGGTGTGGTTACGGACTATATGGCGGGCGTACACGGAAAAGCCATTGCAGCCGGAAACATGAAGGCGCCGGTTTGCACGGACTGCCATACTGCACACGCAATTTCTCAGCCGTCGACAGCACTTTCCACACCGCTGTGCGGATCCTGCCACGCTGACAAACTGACCACCTACCGTGACACCTTCCACTCGCACGTCAGTTCATTGGGAACATATGTGGAAGTGGCGCGTTGCTCGGATTGCCATGGCTCGCACGAGATCCTGCCAGCATCGGATCCCCGTTCACCCATCGCGCCGCAGAACCTGATTACGACCTGCGGCAAGTGCCACCAGGGTGCCAATGCCAGCTTCGTGCAGTATCAACCGCACGCCAACCCACACAACCGCCACCAGAGCCCGATACTTTGGTTTATCCAGTTCGCAATGGGCATGCTGCTTCTCGGAACGATGTCGTTCTTTGTGCTGCACACCGTACTCTGGTTTATTCGCTCGGAAGTTGAACGCGCGAAACGTGGATCGGCGAAAGGAGAAAAAGATGTCTAATGTGAAAAGCTCTGCCGATGAAATTGCGGTGCACGGCCAGGAATCGGAACGCTATTACACCCGCTTCAACGGGCTGCAAAAATGTCTGCACACGGTGCTGTTTATCGCCTTTCTGGGATTGGCGGCAACCGGTCTGCCAATGCGCTTCAGCACAAATATATGGGCGCAGAAGTTTGCGCTCTACAGCGGCGGCTTCGGCGTGCTGCTGTGGGTCCACAAAATCTGCGGCGTTGCCCAGATCGG
>CAIZGA010000563.1 GCA_903932385.1 uncultured Acidobacteriota bacterium | reverse complement strand
TTGTTCGGTGGCTCCGGGAGCGGCGGCGGCGCGGGCAGCGAGGAGGACTTCATCCACGATGGGCTGGTACTGCGGCATTTGCGCGGCGGCGGTGATGAGCGAGGGATTGGTGGTGGCGTCCTGCGGGCGGAACTGCTCGATGGAGTTGATGTCGCCGGTATCGGCCACGACGACGGTCATCTTGCGAAGCTGTTCGAGAAGAGATGCGGACATGATTGCTCCTTTGGCTTGCTCGAGATGATTTTATCAGGGTAAGATGCGGGAAAAATGAATGCAGGAGCGGCAGATGCGCAAGTGGTTGTGGGCAGTGATGTTGTTGGCGGTGGCGGCGGGCGCGGCGGGGCAGAAGGCAAATGGGAAAACGGCACCGGTGCCGTTGTATCGCGACCCCGTGCATGACGGGACGGCGGACCCGACGCTGATATGGAACCGCGCGCGGCATGAGTGGTGGATGTTCTACACGAGCAGGCGGGCGGATGTGGCGGCGACGAGCAAGGGCGTGGAGTGGGAGCATGGCACGCCGCTGGGGATTGCGGTTTCTCGCGATGGCGGTGTGACGTGGACCTATCACGGCGATGCGGCGATTCCGTACGGGAAGCCGGGATACAGTTTTTGGGCGCCGGACATTCTCTACACGAACAAGACGTACCACATGTTTGTGACGGTGGTGCCGGGGACGTTTGCGGACTGGGAACATCAGCACTACATCATTCATTTGACGAGCCCGGATTTGGAGCATTGGAAATTTGTGAATGAGTTTCACGAGTACGCGAAGAACGGCGGCGATGATCGGGTGATTGATCCGACGCTGTATCAGATGGGTGATGGAAGCTGGCGCATGTGGTACAAGGACGAGCGTGACCAGAGCCATATCCACTATGCGGATTCGAAGGACCTGACGGATTGGAAGATTGACGGCGTGGCGGTGACGGATGAAGGCAGCGAGGCGCCGAATGTATTCAAGTGGCGCGGGCAGTACTGGATGATGACCGACACCGGGCATGGATTGAATGTTTATTCTTCGAGCGATTTGAATACGTGGACCCGGCAGCCCGGGCGGGTGATGGCGGAGCCGGGCAAGCAGCCGACGGACCGCAACGTGGGGCGGCATTGCGATGTGGTGGTGAGCGGCGATGCGGCGTACATTTTTTACTTCACGAATTTGCGCGGCGTGGACCAGGACATGAGTGTGCCGCGCGGCGATGCACACTCGGTACTGCATGTGGCGGTGTTGACGCTGACGGATGGCAAGCTGGGTGTGGACCGCGATTCGCCGGTGTATATCCAACTGCCGAAGGGCGGAGTTCCGATGAAGTAATTAGGGAAGCGAGAGACATTCCGGCGCGGAGGGCTGGCTCTGGTTGCCGGTGGTGTCTACGGCGACGATGGACCAGCAGAGGTGCTGGCCGGATTGCGGCGCGGCGATGGCGTCGCGATAGTCTGGCGTGGTGACGGGCGCGGCGGTGACTTTTACATCCGCAGAATTATCGGCGTGACGATAGACGAGATAGCCGGCCAGGTCTGGTTCGGTGTTGGGATTCCACGAGAGATCAATTGTTGAGGCATTCAACAAAACTGCGGCGAGGCCGGTGGGCTGCGCGGGCGGAAATGTGTCTTTGGTGGAGACGGTGATGGCGTTGGTGGAAACGGAGAGCGTTTCAATTTTTACGGCGGCGTAGGTGGAGTGCGTGGTGCGCTGCAGCGAGTAGGTGTACTCCGCGTTGGGAACAGCGGTGGGGTCGAGCGCGACGCCTGGGTCGCCGGAAACATTTAAATAGGTGTCGAGGACGAGCGCGGATTTTTGTTTCTGCGTAGGCGGGGTGGTGAGGATGCGATGCACGAGGATGGAATAATCCATCGCATCGGAAACAATTTGCGACGGCCAGACAACTTGCTGCGACCAGTTGAGGCGAACGCCAGTGCGCGTATAGACAGCGGTGAGGGCGGTGGGCGGCGCGATGGCCGGCATGTCGAGAACGTATGCGGGGTTGGAGTCGCCGGCGGTGCGGGAGTTGGCGTTGAGCAGGCGGACGGTGAAGGCATCGACGTGGTGAAGGATGCGGTCTGCAGGCAACGTGTAGGTGAATTCTGCGGGAGCGCCGGGAATGTAGGGGCGGGCTTCAATGCGCTGCGCGGGAGATTTGGAAGTGGTGGAGGGAATTTGCTGCAGCCAGATTTCCACCGGCACGGGATTTTTGAGCGGCTGCTTGTCTGTCGTTTCTTTGGGCATGGACCAGCGGAGAGTGATGGTGTCTCCGGTGCGCTGCGCGGTGAGGTCTTTGACGGGCGCGGGGAGATTGAGCGAGGGCGGCATGGGCAGGCCGGGCTGGCCGCAACCGGTGGCGGCGAGCAGAATGGCGGCGAGTGCGGCGATGATGGGCGTGCGTTGCATCCATAGAGATGCTAGCAGAAGGTGGAGCAGGGAACAGAAGGGCAGGGAGTAGGGGGTAGGGGTTAGGGATTAGAAATGCGAAGTCAAGAGCGACGCGACGATTGTGGATGTGCGGGGCTGATGCGCGCGCAACAAATATAGAAGCAACGAACATCTGCACAAAGCTAAGTAACGAACAACTGCATAAAGCTAAGTAACGAAAAACTTCACAATGCAACGGCTACACAAATCTGTGGCAATGGTTATTTGAGCAGGGCGGTGAGTGCGGCGGGGAGTGTGGGGTGGGTGAAGTGGAATCCGGCGGCGGTGAGGCGTGCGGGCAGGACGCGGGCGCTGGAGAGAAGCATTTCGTCTGCGAGTTGGCCGAAGGCGAGGCGGAGGGTGAAGGCAGGCGCGGGAAAGATGGCGGGGCGATGGAGGGCGTGGGCGAAGTCGCGGGTGAATTGCGCGTTGGTGACGGGCACGGGGGCGACGACGTTGACGGGACCGGAAAGTGCGGGCGTGGCGAGAAGAAAATCTGCAGCGCGGCAGGCGTCGGTGATGGAGACCCACGACATATATTGACGGCCGTTGCCG
>CAIZGA010000562.1 GCA_903932385.1 uncultured Acidobacteriota bacterium | reverse complement strand
TCCTTGCCCTGCGCCAGCACGCCCACGTGGTCGCCCTGCTGCACCACTTTGTACGGCACCATCTTCATCTCTTCATTCACTTCATTCGACCGGCGGCCCATAAAGCGCTTGATCGAATACACCGTGTTCTCAGGATTGGTAATCGCCTGGCGTTTCGCCACCTGACCCACCAACCGCTCGCCGCTCTTGGTAAACGCCACCACAGACGGAGTCGTGCGCCCGCCCTCCTCGTTGGCAATCACTTTGGGCTCGCCGCCCTCCATCACCGCCACCACCGAGTTGGTGGTTCCCAAATCAATTCCAATAATTTTTCCCATCGCCTTGTCCCTCGCTCATTTCTCGATTTTGTTTGCCGTTCCCGCTGCCGCATTGCCCTGCAGCCTGCTCCCGGCCCGTTTCCTGCAGAATCTCTCACGCCGCCCCGCCAAACCGGCCTCTACAGCCGCCTTCCGGGGCAATCGTTATACCCATTCTCCACCTTGAGTCACTTATTGTCAAGTCTTCTGCTACTACTTGCATATACCATACTAAGTTTATATTTATGAATGGTTTGCTAGCATCAATGCATCATTGGCTCTGCTACACATCGATTTTCCTCTACCCGCATCCTATCTTCTGCGATACGCTCAGGGAGGATATCCATGACTACTTCAACCACTCCCGCCGTCAAACCAGCCCGGCTCTCAGAATCCCAGCTCGCCCTCATCGCCCGCGTTCTGGCCGAGCCTCGCCGTTACAAAATCCTCCGCCAGATCGGCCAGAGCTCCACCCCCACTCCCTGTTCCCAGCTCCACCAGGCCCATCGCGTCAGCGCCGCCACCCTTTCCCACCACATCAAGGAGCTGGCCGCCGCCGGCCTCATCCACATCGAACGCCAGGGCAAATTCGCCAACCTCATCCTCAATCGCCCCGTGCTCGCCGCCTATCTCCACTGGCTGGAAAAGATTTAGCCCCCCTCCGCCCCCATCCCCCAAAAAATAATTTGCGTTTTTCAGAACCCAAACCCTCCCCCGCCTCATCTCTTCATTACGACGGTTGTCGAACTGTCGAATTGTAAATTTCCACGCCCCACACAGGAGAACCATCATGAGCAAGCTCGCAGGCAAAGTCGCCGTCGTTACCGGGGCCTCCAAAGGCATCGGCGCTGGCATCGCAAAATCCCTCGCTGCCGCAGGTGCGGCCGTCGTCGTCAACTATTCATCCAGCCGCCAGGGTGCCGATAAGGTCGTCGCGGATATCATCTCCGCCGGCGGCAAAGCCATCGCCATCCAAGGCGACGTCGCCAGCTCCGCCGATATCGCCCGCCTCTTCGCCGAAACCAAAAAGGCCTTCGGCTCGGTCGACGTCCTCGTCAACAACTCCGGTGTCTACAAATTCCTCCCCCTTGAAAATATCGACGAGGCAGAATTCCACCGCCAGTTCAACATCAATGTTCTCGGCACTCTCCTCGCCTCGCGCGAAGCCCTCAAATATTTCCCCGCCACCGGCGGCAGCATCATCAACATTAGTTCCGTCGCTGCCATCTCCACCCCGGCCACCTCGTCCATCTACTCGGCCACCAAGGGCGCAGTCAATTCCATCACCGGCGTACTCGCCAAGGAACTCGGCGCACGCAAGATTCGCGTCAACTCCATCAACCCCGGCCCCGTCCACACGGAAGGCTACGCCGATTCCGGCATTGTCGACTCCGACTTTGAAAAGGCCGCCATCGCGCAAACGCCCCTCGGACGCGTCGGTCACCCCGAAGACATCGGCCCCATCGCCGTCTTCCTCGCCTCCGACGATTCCGGCTGGCTCACCGGCGAATCCCTCTACGCCACCGGCGGCCTGCGCTAATCCTCCCGCGCACGCATCCCCCTACCGCCCGCGCCTTCATTGACGCGGGCATTTTTCTGCCTGCTTCCCGCCGCACCACCACCCGCAAGAACTGAACGTCCCCGATTGGTACACTATCTATAGACAGCTTCTCGATTGGCAAATCTACAACTATGTTTGAAAATCTTTCTGACAAACTCCAGCGCGTCTTCAAGACCCTTCGCGGCGAAGGCGTCCTCACCGAAGAAAACATCTCGGCCGCTCTCGGAGAAATCCGCACCGCGCTCCTCGAAGCCGACGTCAACCTCGACGTCGCCACCAAACTCATCGCGCAGATTCGCGAGAAGTCTCTCGGCACCCAGGTCCTCACCGCGCTCTCGCCCACCGAGCAAATCGTAAAAATCGTCAATGACTCGCTCATCGACCTGCTCGGCCGCGACACCGCCAAATTTAAATTCGCATCGCAGCCGCCCACCGTCATCCTGCTCGCCGGTCTGCAGGGCGCCGGTAAAACCACCACCGCCGGCAAACTCGCCGCATGGCTCCGCAAAGGCGGCCATCGCCCCATGCTCGTCTCGGTCGACGTCTACCGTCCCGCCGCGCGCGAGCAACTCAAGGTCGTCGCCAACTCCATCCAAGCGCATCTCTACGAAGGCAAAGTCAATGACGATGCCGCCGATTCAAAACTCGTCCTTCGCCTCGCCAAAGAGGCCCGCCGCGAGGCCGTCATCACCGGCTGCGACATTCTCATCGTCGATACCGCCGGCCGTCTCCATCTCGATGACTCGCTCATGGATGAAATGGCGCAGCTCAAATCGCAGCTCTCGCCCACAGAAATTCTCTTCGTCGCCGACGCCATGACCGGCCAGGACGCCGTCCACTCCGCCAGCGAATTCCATCGCCGCCTCGCTCTCACCGGCATCATCCTCACCAAGATGGATGGCGATGCCCGCGGCGGCGCGGCGCTTTCCATCCGCCAGGTCACCGGCGCGCCCGTCAAGTTCATCGGCGTGGGAGAAAAGCCCGACGCCTTCGAGCCCTTCCATCCCGACCGCATCGTCTCGCGCATCATGGGCGGCGGCGATCTCGCCACGCTCCTCGAACGCGCGCAGGATAAAATCGATTTCAAAAAATCCGCCGGCATGGCCGCCAAAGTTCTCTCCGGCGAAGGCTTCACCCTCGACGACTTCCGCGAGCAGCTCCTGCAAATTAAAAAACTCGGCTCCATGCAATCCATCCTGAAGATGATGCCCTCCGTCGGCCCCTTCGCCGGCATGCAGCAGGCCGCGGAAGGCTTCGACGAAAAACAGTTCACGTATATAGAAGCCATCATTAATTCCATGACCCCGCGCGAACGTGCCGACCATGAAATCATCTCCGGCTCGCGTCGCAAACGCATCGCCTCCGGCTCCGGCACCAGCGTGCAGCAGGTCAACCAGATCCTCCGTCAGTATGCGCAGATGCGAAAAATGTTCCGCGCCATGGGCAAGGGCGGCAACATGCAGCGCAAGCTCATGGGCCAGATGTCCGGCATGCAGAAATTCGGCCGCTAACCATGCCGCCCATTCTTAACGCCCAGCTCGTCACCAAACAGTTCGGCGCCAAGCCGCTCTTCAAAGACATTTCCATCACCGTGCAGGAAGGCGACCGCATCGGCCTCATCGGCCCCAACGGCGCCGGCAAATCCACCCTGCTCGCCCTCCTCGCCGGTCACGTCGAGCCCGACTCCGGCTCCCTCGCCGTCCGCAAACGCGCTTACACCGCCTACGTTCCGCAGGACTCGCGCTTCCCCGCCGGCATTTCCATTCGCCAGGTTTTGGAGCAGGCCCTCGCCCACGCAAAAGTCAATGAGTCGGAACGCGACGGCCGCCTGCATGAAATCTCCGGCCGCACCGGCTTCACCGATCTCTCTGCAGAAGCCGCATCGCTCTCCGGCGGCTGGCGCAAACGTCTCGCCATCGCGCAGGCGCTGCTCTCGCATCCAGACGTCATGCTGCTTGACGAGCCCACCAACCACCTCGACCTCGCCGGCATTGAATGGCTCGAGGACCTCGTGTGCAACGCCTCCTTCGCCACCGTCACCGTCAGCCACGACCGTTACTTCCTCGAAAACACTTCCAGCGAAATCATCGAACTCAATCGCATCTACGCCGAAGGCCTTCTCCGCATCAAGGGAAATTTTTCGCGCTTCCTTGAGGACAAGCAGGCGTATCTCGAATCGCAGACCCGCCAGCAG
>CAIZGA010000561.1 GCA_903932385.1 uncultured Acidobacteriota bacterium | reverse complement strand
CCAGTTTCGACAGCAAGGCCACACAAACTGTTGGCGACATTGCCGGCGCGGAGCAACACCGCACCGAATTTCTACAGGCGATTCAATGGTGGGAGACTGCACGACACAGCGGTGCATTTACTGCAGACGTGAAGAAACTCTTGCAAGATGTAGACCGCGAGTTTCACTTGTCTGAAGTTGGACAGGGCGAGTGGGAATTGCAGCCATTAAAACCAACCGGCCCGAGTGTGCGACTCAGGCCGGCCAAAAAAGCATAGAAGCTGCAGATTGAAGTTCAGGTGTTGTTACAGCACAACGTTGGGCCGGTCCGGAAAGATGAGGCACATCGGCGACCCAAGCTTGCTGGTAGTGGTGATGGTGTCCGACAGCTTGCCGGTCTTTACGTCGCGCTTTACGACGGCAATGTTGTTGGAATCCTGATCGGCAATCAGCAGCCAGTTGTCAGTCGGGTCCAGTGTCAGGTCGCGCGGACGAATGCCACCGCATGCTGTGCGTTCCACAAACGTCAGCATGCCATGCTTATCCACTTTGAATGTAGCCATAAAGTCGTCAGGACCAGGAGCGGAAAAATCTGTAGTGGCGTCGGCATGGCGGCTGGTGACGTAGGCGTGCTGCCATTTTTTGTCGAAAACTACATCGCCGGGCGCGCACTTGAATTTGTAGTCCTCGGGTACCAGGCGAATCTCCTGTAGCGTCGTCAGTACGCCTTTCTTTTCATCCCACCCCAGTACGTTTACCGTGGGATGCAGTTCATTCACGCAGTAGGCAATTTTTTTGTTGGGGTGCCAGCGCAAGGCGCGCGGACCGGCTCCCGGTGCAGAGAGCCACTGCGGCGGGTCGGCGGGAGTCAGCTTGGCGGTGGCAGCATCCAACTTGAATACGTGAATCATATCCAGGCCAAGGTCATTCACCATCAGGTAGCCGTTATCTGGTGAAACTGTAACGCGGTGTGCGCGCGAAACCTTCTTTGGATCATTTTCCGGTGCTGCAAATTTTACTGAAGTGACCGCCGCGCTCAGCTTTCCGTTGGCATCCACCTGGAAGGACTCCATTGCGCCGCCGCCATAATTGGCCACGAAGACGCAGCGGCCGCTGTGATCGCTGCAGACGTAGACACCCGCGCTGGGACCGGCAGCAACTTCATTGATTCGCGTCAATGTGCCGGCGGCCTTATCAAATGCATAGCTGGTCAGGCCGCCACCACCGCCACCGCCAGGGCGACGTTGCCCGCGGCCCGGCTGGCCAGGCTGCGTTGCACTCTGCACCGGAGGTGGTGGCGCAGCAGCAGCAGTTGCTGTCTGCGGAGACATGAAGCCGCCATTCACCGTGTACAGAAATTTCTGGTCGGGAGAAAGCGCCATGAAGGTAGGGCTGTTGCATTCCGCAGCCAGAGCAATCTGCTCCAGCGCGCCAGTCGCAGGGTCAAACGCATAGGTGTAGACGCCTTTGCTGCCGCTGCGTCCCGTGCTGGTGCCGACCAGCAGCAGTTTGCGGTTGCCAAGCTCTGCCGCCAACGCAGCGAACCAGGGGTGTGCAGCCAACGCTGCCATGGATGTGCCCTGCAGGAATGCGCGACGCGAGAGTTTGCTTTTCATGGAATTTTCTCCTCCAACATTGTTGGTCATTTGGAATTGCAACAGCAATCTTTCATGCAACAGACTTGACGGTGGGCGACCTAGAGATTTCTGCCACCAGCGAAGTGTAATTTGCAAATGGTATCTATGGGAAATATTTAAAAGCAATCCTTCGACAATCGATGTATGGATGTCGTGAGTATCTAGCGAATATTTGCAGGTAAAGATGCTTCTCTACGCGGACGCTTCAGCAATACTGCAAAAATAATGCCGGCGCTGAGCAGCATGAAGCCGAAGCCAGTCAGCATCAACATTTGCGGATTCATGGCGAGCCAGCCGAGAATCCCCGGCGTCTCCACCCGCTTCAGCCAGATCTGCAAATCCGTCACGCTCCAACGTTCATCAATGAACGAAGCGCGCCAGCGAAGGTCATGGTTCAGCAGAAAAATCTGATTGGTGTGAATCATCACCGGGCCTTCAGTCAGCACCGAGTAATGGAAGAAATCACAGAAGCGACGCACCCCGGCAGCATTCGAACGCAGCAGCAACCATGACGCAGGAATATTTTTCTGCTCACGGAACTGGCGTAATGCAGCGGCGTCGTCGGATGGGTCGAACGAAAAGATGACAACGCGGTATGGCCCGCCGCCATTTAGTTGCGAAGTTTGCTGTACCAACATGTGCGCCAGAACGGGGCAGCTCATGGTGCAGCGCGTATAGACGGGCAAAACGATAACAGGCCCCATACCGGCGGCCTGTATCTTGTTCCACAACATGTCTTGATGATTGGATTCGTCCCACACGGTTACATTCGGGACCTGCCCTGCGTTGCTGTCTGCCGGCACAACTGAAGAAGCACGGACGCTGGTGGACAGCGAAATCAACAACAACAGAAACAGGCCCCGCATAAAATTCATAACCTCAATGTACCGTATCCACAGCTGCGGGACTATTCGGACTGAAGCCCGGTGCATTGGCGCTGCCATTCACGAGAATGTCGTGGATGGGAACGTAATACGCTGCTGCACACAACAGAACCGCGACCACAACCCACGGCGTAAAGTTCCGCACTGCAGGCACGTCTTCATCATGGTAAGGCTCGCTGACTGGCAGAGCGAAGATTGTGTTCGCCAGCGATGCATCCGTTTTTGCCAACAGGCTGCGCACCACAACAACAAAGTACAGCAGCGCCGCCAGACCCATGATGCAGCCGCCAATCATGCCCAGGTGCGTGGAAATGAACCAGTCTGGACGATAGCTTGGCGATGCCGGGTTTAGATACGTCATGCCGAGGTTGGTGCGGCGTGGCTCACCGCGCAGTCCGCCGATGAAAAATCCGGT
>CAIZGA010000560.1 GCA_903932385.1 uncultured Acidobacteriota bacterium | reverse complement strand
GTCCCCTGCTGCAGCCCAAGAATCTGCGCAACCTGATCGGTCGACAGCTCTTCCATATCGTGCAGCACAAGCACGATGCGCAGTTGCGGCGGAATCTTCAGCACCGCCTCGTGCACTTGATAATGTCGTTCTGCCTGCAGCAGGTTTCCCTCGGGACCCGCCGATGCATCCTGCAGCATACGGGCCAGCTCCGCATCATCCGGCATCAACTCATCCAGCGAAAAAATCTTTCCAGCAACGCGTGCGTCTTTGCGACGCATTCGCCAGCAGCGATTTCTTGTCACCGTGTACAGCCAGACGGCCAATGCTTTGGGTTCAGAGATTTTTGCCAAATGCCGCAGTGAACGTGAGAGGACTTCCTGCGTAGTATCTTCCGCGTCCTCCGGATGACCGCACACCTTCATGCTGAAGGAATAGACAGTTCGCTGCAGCAAACCGATTGCCTGCTCCAGCGATTCTGGAGTGTCTCTCTTCAACAATTCTGAAGCCTGCAGCAATTCTGGACGCATCTGTTGGAATCATAAAGCATGGAAGAATATGCCAGTATGTTCCCAACATTCAGCGGCTACCTGGTAGTGCAGCCAGCTGCATCCTTGCATCCCAACATGCGAAGAATCGTCATCGCCGGGCACCAGTTGGTAAAGGCAGACTGCAGCAGGTTGGCACCGACAAACGCTGTGAGCCACAGCCAGTTGTGACTGAAATAATGTGCGAGAGTGAGAGATGCAAGAACCATGATGCCTGCCAGTAGACGTAGTGCGCGTTCAACATTCATTGTGTTTATCCTTCCTGATTTTTCGTGAGTGTTGCGTGGTCAGAATTCCGCCGGGCATGTGCCATGTAATAGAGCACCGGCACGGCCATTCGCGATAGCAGCGTCGAAGCAACTTCGCCGGCAATCAATGAGAGTGCAAGCCCCTGGAAGATCGGGTCGGAGAGAATCACGCTGGCGCCGACGACAACAGCAGCAGCGGTCAGCAGCATTGGACGAAAGCGAACTGCGCCGGCATCAATCACGGCCTGCTCCAGCGGCATTCCCTCGCGACGGCGCAGTTCAATAAAATCCACCAGGATGATGGAATTGCGCACGATGATTCCAGCGCCGGCAATAAATCCAATCATCGAGGTTGCCGTAAAGAATGCACCGAGGATTGCATGCGCCGGCAGGATGCCAACCAGCGTCAGTGGTATCGGCGCCATGATGACAAACGGCACAAGGAACGAGCGGAACCATCCGACAACAATCACATAGATGAGTACAAGCACCGCCGCAAACGCTAGTCCAAGATCGCGAAAGACCTCAATGGTGATGTGCCATTCGCCATCCCACTTCATCGCGTAGTGATCCGTCGAGTCTGGCTGCGTGGAGTTGTAGCGTGCCAGCTTGTATCCAGATGGCAGCACGAGATGATCCAACTGCTGGTTCATTTTCAGGATTGCGTAGACAGGGCTCTCTGCTCCACCAGCAACATCAGCAGTGACGTATACAACGCGCTTCATGTTCTTGTGATAAATATTCTGGTCGATGATCGTATGCTGTGCAATCACCAACTCGCGCAGCGAAACAGAAACGCCGTCTGTTCCCATCATGCGAATTTGGTCGAGGCCTTGCTCTGACGAGCGGTCTTCGCGATTCATTTCAACAATTGCCGGTATCGGCTCGCGCGCATTTGCATCATGCACAAGCCCTGCGGTCTCGCCCGATGTTGCCAAGGCCAAGGCATGCGCAACATCGGAGACGGCAATGCCATGTTCGGCGGCTTTCACTTCATCCACGCGCAGCACAAGTTTCTGCTGCGGATCATCCACGTACCAGTCCGCATCCACAACGCCGGGCGTGGACTGGAAGATCGACTTCACCTGCCGCGCGAGGTCTATCTGCCCATCCATCTGCGGGCCGTAGATTTCTGCCACCAACGTCTGCACCACCGGCGGCCCCGGCGGAACTTCACTCACCTGAATGCGCGCGCCGTACGCAACTGCAATTTTTTCCAAAAGTGGTCGCAACTGTTTGGCAATAGCGTGGCTCTGCAGCTTCCGTTGATTGCCCGGCAATAAATTAACTTGTATGTCCGCATCATTGGCCTGATGACGCATGTAGTAGTGGCGTACCAGACCGTTGAAGTTATACGGCCCCGATGTGCCGGAATAAATCTGGTAATTCAGCACATCCGGTTGCAACGCCAACTCATTCCCCATCGCCTGCGCCACGCGCGTGGTCTGCTCCAGCGGCGTTCCTTCCGGCATGTTAAGGATGACCTGCAACTCGCTTTTGTTGTCGAAGGGCAGCATCTTAACGTGGACCAGACCCAGCGGCACCAGCATGACCGCCAACAGCAGCAGCACAACAACTCCGATGAGAAAATACCTGCGGTGAGCTTTGGAGTGAATGAGCGGCGTCATCAAACGGCGATACAAGTCCGTAGTCCAGTGGTCATTCTCATCGCGGCCAGGGTTCGCATCTCCGGCATGTTTTCCGAGCAGACGCAGCGCCGCCCACGGCGAAACAACAAATGCCACCATTAGCGAAAACAACATTGCAGCAGATGCACCCACCGGAATCGGTCGCATATACGGGCCCATCAGGCCGCGTACAAATGCCATCGGCAGGATTGCGGCGATAACAGCAAACGTTGCGAGGATTGTGGGATTGCCGACCTCCGCAACTGCTTCTACTGCAACTGCACTCAGCGGCCTGCCGTGATTAACCGGCAGACGGAAATGCCGCACCATATTTTCGACAACCACAATTGCATCGTCGACAAGAATTCCTATGCTAAAGATTAATGCGAACAGAGTGACGCGGTTGATTGTGTATCCAAGGAAATAAAAAGTTGCCAGTGTCAACGCCAGAGTTACCGGAATCGCCAGCAGCACCACCCCGGACTCGCGCCATCCGAGAAAGAATGCAATCAACAATGTCACCGACAATGTCGCCAGCAGCAAATGCTCCAGCAGTTCATCAGACTTGGCCTTCGCGGTCTCACCATAGTTGCGCGTTGTTGTGATGGTCACATCCGCGGGGATGCTGTTGCCATGCATCTGTTGCACGCGTTGCAGCACAGCATTGGCAATATCGGTTGCATTGGTGCCCTTGCGCTTTGCCACCGTGAGGGTGACGGCCGGAAACTGCCTTGTGTCAGCCGCAGCCTTCGTATTCGCTGCACCAAAGAGCACATAGTCGGTGGCCTCTGCAGGTCCGTCAAGAATCTCGTCGGCAACATCTCGCAGATACACCGGTCTGCCGTGACTTACGCCAACAACCACAGCCGCCAAATCATCGCGGCTTAGAAATATATTTCCTGCGTCAACCTGCACTTCCTGGTTGTTCTGCGAAAAATTGCCGGCATGAACAGATGTGTTTGCCGACTGCAGTTGGCGAACAATTTGCCCTGGCGATACACCATACGCTGCAATTTTTTGCGGACTCAACATCACACGCATCGTGCGTGGCAGGCCACCAATCAGGCTCGTCTCTGACACATCTGGAATCTGCTGCACGTTGTGCTGCACTTCATCCGCTATGGCGCGCAGTTGGTATGCGTCATAATGGCTACCCCATAACGTCAGCGCCAAAATCGGCACATCATCAATGGAACGCGCCTTGATTAGCGGCTTGGAAGCTTCGCCCGGCAGCAGCGACGCATCGGCGTACAGCTTGCTGTAGACCTTGATCAACGCATCTTCCTGCGAGGTGCCCACCAGAAAACGAACAATCACCAGGCTCTGCCCCGGACTCGAAGTCGAGTACACATACTCAACGCCAGGAATTTGTTCCATCTCGGTTTCAACCGGCAGAGTAACGCGCTGCTCCACCTCTGAGGGCGTTGCGCCAGGCAATGCGGTTGTGATGTCCAGCATGGGGACGAGAATTTGCGGCTCTTCTTCTCGCGGTATCACAGCAATAGAAAATGCACCAATCACCAGCGACGCGATGATAATCAGCGGCGTTAGTTTCGAATTCAAAAACAACTCCGCAACGTGGCCGGCAATTCCCATACGCTGCTTCATTGGCGTGCCTCGATGCGGTTGCCGGCAAGGTCTCTATCAGCGGGTTGGTCCACGATTTTTTCGTCGGCAGAAATTCCCGACAACACTTCCACCAGATTGCCATCCGTCTTACCCAGCGTGATGTAACGTAGTTGTGCGATGTTTTGTGTGTCGAGCACATACACACACGCCAGCGAACCGCGCATCACAACAGCACTCCGCTGCAAAACAACTGCCTGTCGGACTCCATTCGCAAATGCCGCGCTGCCATACATTCCGGCATGCAACGCTTCCATCGGCAGCAGATTCACTTTCACCTGAAAGCTGTGGCTATTCATATCTGCATCCGGAAGAATTTCACTGACGGTACCTTGTGTTTGAATCCCGCCCACCGTCACCGGAACTTTCATGCCCTGATGTACGCTGCCAATGACGGACTCATCCACGGATGCCAACAGTTGCAGCGGGCCTCGGCTATCCACTTGCAAAAGCGAGACACCGGGCATCGCCTGCGTTCCGGGGTCCACCATGCGTGCCGTCACCACTCCTGCAAACGGCGCACGCAGATGCGTGTAACCCAGCATGGTCTTCGCGCCCGAGGCGCCCGCAGTGGCCGCAGTTGTTTGAGCACGCAGCGCGTCCAACCTCGCCGTTGCAGCCTGGGCACGACGAGTGACTTCATCCATCTCCTGCGGGCTCACACTTTTTTCTGCTTGCAATTGCTGGTAACGTGCCAGCGTGCTGGCGGCCAAACTTGCATCCGCTTGCGCTGCTGCTTGTTGTTTTTCCGCAGCGACCGCAGTGGCCTGCGCCTGATCGTAATCTGCATGCATTAGAGCATCGTCCAGCAGCAAGAGCGTTTGCCCTGCCTGAACCTGATCGCCTTCATGCACCAGCACGCGCAACACACGACCGCTTACCTGCGCAGAGATCACAGCACTCTCCCGCGCATGCAGTGAACCGGTCGCACCCACATCCACCGGCATCTGCTGTGCGTGGCTCTCGACAACATTTGCCGCGATGACCGCAGGCGCTTTGACATCTGCAGAGGGATGACTCTTGCAGCCGCTTAGCAGCGCAGCAGAAGCAATCCACAAACAAACTAAATCGCGTACTCTCATTGCAAAACCTCCGCTGCTTCGGGCGTCAGCGTTCCCATGGAATAAAGTTGTTGCGCATAGGCAACCGCATTGCCGTACACGGCCTGCCAGTAACTCGCCTGGCTTTGCCGCTGTGCATCTTCTGCCTGCAACAAATCGTTAATGCTGGCGAGCCCCGCGTTGTATCGGTTGCGCAAAATTCGTAGTGCCTCGCTGGACTGCTCCATCGAAGCCTTTGCCGTCTGCACTGTCAGCTCCGCAGTTTGCCGCTGCACATGCGCCCGACTCACCTCCAACCGCACCTGTTGCTGCAGCACATTCGACAATGCATTCATGCGCTGCATATCGGCCTTCTGCTGCGCCAGTACTGCACGCTTCGCCATAGGCAACAAGTCCAACCGAAGTTGAACGCCGGCGACCCAGTTGTTTCCTCCGGTGCCGGTAAAGCTTGTCCGGTCCTGCTCCCAATTGCCGTAGGTGCTGATGCTCGGCGCAAAATCCGCGCGCGCCGCCTGCAGCGCCGCCGTCTGCGCAGCGTCTGCGAGTAACTGCGCCTTCAATTCCGGTCGCGACTTCATCGCTGCCGCCAATTCCTCCGCCAGCGTCTTCTGCGGATACAGATGAAATTCAATCGGTTGCAATTCGACCGGCAGGTCCTTCTCTGAACCCATCGCCGTCTGCAGTTCCAGCCATGCAATCTGCAACTCGCCTTTGGCAGCAATTACATCCTGCTGGCGCGCCGCCAGATTCACTTGCGACAACATGCGGTCCGACTCGACTGCCAGCCCGGCATTCACACGATCTGCAACCGACTCCAGCAGCGACTGTGCCGTCTGCTGCTGATGCGTAGCGACATCCAACTTCCGCTGCGCATACAGCACACTCTGGTACGCCTGCACCACGCTCAGAATGATTTGATCCTGGACTTGTTGCGATGCCGAGACGGAGCTTTTTTCCATCAAATCGGCGCGGCGAATTTCGTGCTGCGTTTTCAGCCAGTCAAAGGCCGTCCACGTGCCGGAGAAGCGCGTTGAAAAGTTTCCGACCGGCTGCGGTGTGTTCAATTCATTCAGCGCAAAATTATTGGCAGTGAACTGCTGCTGCCGTAGCCGCGTGCCGAAAACATAAACCGGGTCATTGCCGCGGGAAATATCTTCCACAAACTGCAGCTTCGGCAGCAGAGCCGAGCGAGCGCTGACGGAAGCGGCTTTGGCAAAATGATTCTCGGATTCGGCCACCGCCGTCTGCGGGTTCTGTCGCAGCGCTTCATCAATGGCCTGGCGAAGCGTCAGCGCTTCCTGACCGGAGCAAACCGTTCCTGCAGCCAGAAAATAAATTGCTCCCAGCAATAGATCTCGGCTGCGCGTATGCATCCAACGATATAAACGTGTATGTCGCATCTAACAGAACAGAGTCACAGACACGCCAATTCGTTACAGGAAATAAAATTTCACCGGCGCCCGGCGAATTTCATTCATCTTGGCCCTGTGATATTTTAGGAATTGTTGCAGCAGGCAATGAGGTTGAAGGCATTGATTTTGCTCGCCAATCGCCGAGGCACCCACTACACCATGGCAATGGTCACATTGCTGTTGTCGTTTGCCATGCTTACGTGGGGCGTTCACGTTAAAACTTCCATTCGCCTACATGCAGACATGTCAGAACACAAGGCGGCGGCGAAACCCGGCAAAGGACAACTAGCCACTTCCACCGATCAGGAGTCCGCACCTGCCGCCGCGCCCCAGACACAGTTCCAGTGCCTGCTGGCTCTTCTCTCGCTGGCGGCAATGCAACATCCGCGTTTGAACCGCGCGATGCAAGGGTTTTTGAATGTTCTTCGGGCGGACAATCCAAACTCCATCTATAAATATTTCGCTCTAAATGCATTCTCTTCACTCCCTCCCCCCATCGCCTAACGTCTCGATCCAAATCATTCCCTAATTGATTTTTGCAATGACAGCAGAGAAATATTCTGCTGCGCTACCACATCGGTTTTCGATGTTGCGTAGCTTTACACATTATGTCCACTTCATTTCTGGATGGGTGATTCATGCAGATGCATCTGATCGTTGGCAAGATATTCCGGGCTGCACCGTTTGCGTCCCTTGCTTTATTACCCGCGTTGCTCGGCTGCAATACGCGGGAAAAACCTGCGGCGGCGCCAACCGCTCTGGTTGTTACGGCAACACGCGGCAACATCACAAACACGCTTCAGGTTGCCGGGCAGTTTCAGGCCTATCAGGAAGTCGACCTGCACGCGAAAGTCTCCGGCTACATTCGCTGGATTGGCGTGGATATCGGCGACCGCGTGAAGTTGAACCAGCGCCTGGCCGTGTTGGAAGTCCCCGAACTGGACGCGCAACTGCAAGGCGCGCAGGCGCAGGTTCGCCACAGCAATGCAGAAATCACACGCGCGCAAAATGATGTGAAACAGTACGAATCCACTTACGTCGCACTGCACGCTGCCTACCAGCGCCTCAGTCAGGCCGCATCGATGCAGCCCGGTTTGGTTGCACAGCAGGAACTTGACGATGCGCTTGCCAAAGACCAGGCCGCAGCCGCGCAGGTGAATGCCGCCAAGTCCGCGCTCGATGCCGCCGTACAGCAGGCCGGCGTTTCGCAGGCGGACAACACGCGCGTCAAAACGCTGCAGAGCTACTCCAACATCCTCGCCCCGTTCAACGGCGTCATCACCATGCGTTACGCAGACACCGGTTCTCTGATTCAGGCCGGCACAAGTTCCGCCACGCAATCCATGCCCGTGGTCCGCGTTGCGCAAAGTGATCTGCTTCGCCTGCGCATGCCTGTTCCGGAATCCGATGTTCCCTACATCATGCAAGGCGGTTCGGTCTTAATCCATGTAGATGCAAATGGCCGTACATTCACCGGACATATTGTTCGTTTCACCCGCGCACTCGATAGCTCCACACGCACCATGCTCGCCGAAGTCGACGTACCCAATCAGGACCTCTCGCTCAGCCCCGGCATGTATGCAGAGACAACGCTGCAACTGCAGCAGCATGACAACACACTCAGCGTGCCATCACAGGCCGTGGTGCAGAACGGCACGTCCACCTACGTGCTGGTTGTGGATGCACAAAATAAAATCATTCGGCAGGATGTCACCCTCGGCATCCAGGCCGCCGACCGAATTGAAATCCTCACCTGCCTGAGTCCGGACCAGCGCGTCATACTTTCCGGCCAATCCAATTATCAGGTGGGTCAGATTGTCCGCCCTGTCATCACCGTGCCGCTCACAGCGAAGGATGCGGAACAAGGAGGCAGCAACTAATGTCCTCCTTCGCGATTAGATATCCCTTCTTCATTTTGATGATGTGTTTGATTGTGATTGTGACGGGCGCAACCGCCGTCTCTCGCATGCCGGTTGACCTGTTTCCGAACATCAATATTCCCGTCGTCGTTGTCGCAACTTTTTACGCCGGCATGCCGCCGGAGCAAATCGAATCCGACATCACCAACAGCTACGAACGCTTCTTCACTCTCGGCAGCGGCATTGACCACATCGAGTCGCGTTCGGTACCCGGCGTCAGCTTAATCAAAATTTATTTCCAACCCGGTACCGACGCCAACGCTGCAGTCAGTAATATCTCCAACCTGGCCATGGCGAATCTGCGGCGACTGCCGCCCGGCACACTGCCGCCCGTTGTTCTCAAGTTTGACGCCTCCAATCTCCCCGTCTGTCTCATCACGCTGAAGGGCGAAGGCCTGAACCAGACGCAGCTCAAAGACCTTGCGCAATTTACCGTGCGTAATCAGGTGGCCAATGTTCCCGGCGCCTCCGTACCGCAACCCTATGGCGGCCGCTATCGCCAGATCATGGTCTACGTTGATCCGCTGAAACTGCAGGCCCATCAGATGAGCGTGATGGATGTGGTGAAGTCGCTGAATGATTCAAACCTCATCCTTCCCGCCGGCGACGTCCGCATCGGCCCGAAGGACTACAACATCTACGCCAACAGTCAGGTCCCCATCGTCGACCAGATTAATGATCTGCCGCTGAAGACTGTCGGCAACGCTTCCGTCATGGTGGGTGACATCGGCCACGCCATTGACGGTGGCCAATTGCAATACAACATCGTTCGCGTCGACGGGCAACACTCCGTCTACATTCCCGTGTTGCGTCAGGGCGGCAACTCCAACACCATCGCCATTGTGGATGGAGTAAAGAATGCCGTCGCGCATCTTCTCGATATCCCCAAAGCATTGAAGACCGATGTCGTCTTCGACCAATCGCAGTTCGTAAAAATCGCCGTCAAGAATGTCATCCATGAAGGCGCCATCGGCCTCTGCCTTACCACGGTGATGATTCTTCTCTTCCTCGGCAACATTCGCGCCACGGTTGCCGTGCTGATTTCTATTCCAACTTCGTGCCTCGCCGCTTTCCTCGCACTCAGCCTCGGCGGAAACACTGTCAACACCATGGTGCTCGGCGGCCTTGCTCTCGCATTGTCGCGACTGATTGATAACTCCGTCGTCGTTCTGGAAAACATCTTCCGCCATCTGGAAATGGGCGAACCGCCGGAGCTTGCCGCGGAAAACGGCGGCAAAGAAGTTCAACTCGCCGTGCTGGCTGCAACCGTCAGCACCTCCATCGTCTTTTTTCCGGTCGTGCTTCTCTACGGAGTCAGCCAGTATCTTTTTACCGCTCTGGCGCTGGCCGTTGTCCTCGCACTCTTTGCGTCGTATCTCGTCGCGATGACCGTCGTGCCTCTCTTTTGCGCAAAGTTTGTGCGGCTCACGCCCGGGCATGAACATCACGCCCAGCCGGACATCGATGAAGACCTCGACGCCGCCATCGACACCTCCTACCGACACAACATTTTTCGCGGGGTGGTCGCCGGCTTCAATCGCATGTTCCATCAGCTCCAGACGAAATACGATTCGGCCATTCTTCGCTGCCTGAAAAAGCCTGCGCTGGTCACCGTTGCATTTTCAATATTTGTTGTCTGCAGCTTTGCCCTCTATCCGTTTCTTGGCAAGGCATTCTTTCCCCGCACAGACCCGGGCCAGTTCGTGCTCAATCTAAAAGTACCCGCCGGAACGCGCATTGAACTGACCGACGAATATGTATCCCGCATCGAGCAGGAGATTCGCCACATTGTTTCGCCGCAAGACCTGAACATGATTGTGTCGAACATCGGCATCACGCCCGACCTCTCAGCCATCTACACCTCCAACTCCGGCATGCACACAGCCTTCATACAGGTGAGCCTGAAGGAAGACCACAAGACCGGCAGCTACGCCTATATGGAACAAGTCCGTCGAAAACTTGCCGACGACTTCCCCGACGTAAACACATATTTTCAAGCCGGCGGTTTGGTGGACTCAGTCGTCAATCAAGGCAAGCCCGCGCCGATTGATATTCAGGTGAGCGGCAACAATCTTGATCAGGCATATCAGATTGCCAAGTCCATCGCCGTGAAAGTTCGCGCCCTTAGTTCCGTCAGCGACGTTCTAGTTCCGCAGGACCTCGACTATCCCGGCATCGAACTCAACATCAATCGCGAACATGCCGGACTCGCTGGCGTCTCGCCGAAAGATGTCGTCGACAACGTCATCACTGCACTCACCTCCGACGGAATGATTGCGCCCAGCTATTGGATTGATCCCGTCTCCGGCAACAACTACATGCTGACCGTGCAATACCCTGAGCAGCAAATCCAAACTTACAACGACTTCAAACAAATTCC
>CAIZGA010000559.1 GCA_903932385.1 uncultured Acidobacteriota bacterium | reverse complement strand
TCCGCGATCATCATCACGCCGGCGTACGCGTGCTGCTGGTCACCGCCGGCATTCCCGTGCCGGAAACATTACGTCTGCTGAACTCCGGTGCTGGTGGAATTTTTCTCAAGCACTCGCCGCCAGAACATCTCACCGCGGCCATCCAATCTGTGATGGAAGGTCGGCAGTGGCTGGACCCGCAAAGCCTGCGTGCCATCACCGAACTCGCCGCCAGTGGCACCAGCCATCCACCGGAAAACACACGCCCACTCACTCTGCGCGAACGCGAAGTGTTGAAGGGTGTCTTTGAAGGTTTTACAAATAAGGAAATCGGTGCGCGGCTCGATGTTTCAGAAAGCTCGGTCAAGGCCGTCATTCAACAACTATTCATGAAGACCGGCGTTCGCACCCGCAGCCAACTCGTCCGCATCGCGCTGGAAAAACACGCCGACTGGCTCGAATCCTAGCCGTTACACCACGCGGCTGTGCCGATATCCGGCATTGTCCAGCACGCGCACAATCTCGTCCACATGCTCGGTGCCGCGCGTTTCCATCGTGATGTCAATCACCGTATCGCCCAGGTTCACACCGTAGTACGCGCGGTTGTGCAGCGTGTCCACAATGTTTGCGTGTGCTTCGGCTATCAGACGAGTCAACTCATGCAGCGCACCCGGCTTGTCCAGCAAGTGAATGCGCAACCGGATCATTCTTCCGTCCTGCACCAGACCGCGTTCAATGATGCGCGAGAGCAGCGTCACATCAATGTTGCCGCCGCAAACCACAACGCCCGTCTTCACCTTGCCCAGCGATGTTTTATTCGCCAGCAGTGCTGCCAGCGCAGTGGCACCCGCGCCTTCAGCCAAAGTTTTTTCGCGCTCCAGCAAAACCAGAATCGCCCGCGCGATTTCATCCTCGCTCACCGTGACAATTTCATCCACGTAGCGTTCCACCAGTGGCAGCGTCAGTTCGCCCGCGCGCCGCACGGCAATACCGTCTGCAATCGTTGTCGCCGAATCCAGCGTCACTGGGTGATGCGCCTTCACCGCCGCCTGCATTGAAGCCAGCCGCTCGGTCTGCACACCTACTACACGAATCTTTGGATTGCTTTCCTTGATGGCGCACGCAACGCCGCCAATCAAACCACCGCCGCCAATCGGCACCACAATGGCTTCCATCTCCGGCACCTGCTCCAGCATCTCCAGCGCCATGGTGCCTTGTCCGGCAATCACCTGCGGATCATCAAACGGATGCAGAAACGTCAGGCCTTCAATTTCGCAGATGCGTCTTGCTTCCGCATACGCTTCGTCGTAATTCGCGCCGTGCAGAATCACTTCGCCGCCAAAGCCGCGCGTCGCCGTCACCTTCACCAGCGGCGTCGGCAATGGCATCACAATCTTCGCGTTGATTCCACGTGCCGTCGCATGAAACGCCACCGCCTGCGCATGGTTGCCCGCGCTTGCGGCAATCACGCCTCGCTTGGCCTGCTCCGGCGTCAGCTGCAGAATGCGGTTCAGCGCGCCGCGTTCCTTGAAGGCGCCGGTCATCTGCAGGTTGTCCAGCTTCAGATAAACTTCCTGCCCCGTCAGCCTGGAGAGCATCATCGAGTGCGCGCACGGCGAATAATAAATCGCATCGCCCATCCGCGCCCGTGCCTGCTGTACATCTTTTAATTCAATCGCCAGTTTGCCGCCGGTTGTCATTTCACTTCCCCGTGTTTTCCTGCTGCAGGTGTCTCCGGCCCCGTGCTGCGAAAGCGGTTGGCCTTTTCAAATTCTTCGCGCAGTTCCGGCGTGCGCAGATTTTCGCGAATGTGCGCCAGCCTCTGCTCCAGCGCAGAGAGCGTTTTTGCAATCGGCTCCGCGTTGCTCGCAGCAATATCGCGCCACATGCTGTACGGGCTTGCACCCAGCCGCGTCGTCTCCCGCAAAGCTCTGCCGCCAATGGCCCGCAACTCCTGCGTGTCCGCAAAACTGTCTTCCAGCACTGCCGCCAGCGCCGTCGACAGCATCTGCGGCAGATGACTCACCCATGCACACAGCTCGTCATGCCGCGCCGCTTCCAGGTCCATCACGCGGCTGCCGAACTTCGCCACCCACGCGCGCCATTCTGTTTCCAACGGCGTCGTCTCTTCATCACAGGGAGTAAACAACCACACCGCATTGCGAAACAGTTCCGCTTCCGCCAATGCAGCGCCTCCAGATTCCTTCCCCGCCATCGGATGGCCGGGCAGAAATCGCGCCGTGTCTTTTTGGTTGTAAAGTTTTTTTGCCAGCTCAGAAATTTCCAGCTTGGTGCTGCCGCCGTCGGTCACCAGCTGTCCCGGCTTCAGCCGCGGAGCCAACTGTTGCATCCAATCCAGAATCGCCAGCACCGGCGTCGCCAGAAAAATAATCTGCGACTGCTCGCACAGCGCCATTGCATCTTCGCGCGTCTCTGCCTTGCGGTTCACCGCGCCCATCGCAAAGGCCGTCTCCAGCCCCTCCGTCGAGCGGTTCCAGCCCACAATCTCGCCGTTGAATCCCGCCGCACGCAGCGCAAGCCCGACCGAAGCTCCGATCAGGCCTGTGCCAATCACGCTGATGCGTTCCATTGCCATCGCTGCTAGACGGCGGCCTTCACGGCCTCACGCGAGAGCGTACGTCCCACCACCGGGGCCAACGCCGACAGCGACTGCATCAGCTTGGCAAACTGCTCGGGGTACAACGACTGCGCGCCATCGCTCATGGCCTTGTCCGGGTTGGGATGCACTTCCATCAGCAGGCCGTCTGCGCCCGCTGCCACTGAGGCCATCGCCATCGGCGGAACCATGTCGCGGCGGCCAACACCGTGCGACGGATCGCCCAGCACCGGCAGGTGCGTCAGTTTCTTCAGCACCGGAATCGCCGAGATGTCCATCGTGTTGCGCGTGTACGTTTCATACGTGCGGATGCCGCGCTCGCACAACATCAGGTCATAGTTGCCGCCGGCCAGAATGTATTCGGCCG
>CAIZGA010000558.1 GCA_903932385.1 uncultured Acidobacteriota bacterium | reverse complement strand
CTCGTGCGCAGTCCAAGAATAATTTCTTTTGGATTAAGCAGTTTGCCGGTGGCGTTGGCAGGGCAGTGCTCAGTGCAGCGGCCGCACTCCACGCAACTGTAGGCCTGCAGAGCGGCCAACTGCGTCAGATCCTTCACCGCAATCAGGCCGAAATCTTCTTCGCCATCGAGCGGCGGTATGCGGCTGAATCCATCGCGCGCAAAAAATACAGCGAAAGGGCTCAGCAATAAATGCAGATGTTTGGTGCGCGGAATGATGGGAAGAAAAACCAGAATGGCCAGTGAATGCATCCACCAGAGCAGGCGCAGTGTGGGCGCAGCAGCGGGGAAGAAAAATCCGCCGATGTAAGTCGCCATCAGCAATGCAATCAGCAACGCGATAATGCCAGACTCGACGCTGACATGTTCGTCCAGCCAGCGCGGCCGCAGAACAAAGCGCCGCAGAAATAATCCGCTGATGGAAATGAAAACCAGCGCAGCGAAAATAGCAGCAAGCCCGAAATAAAATTTACCGATGCCACTTGCCGGCGAAAGAAATCCCAACCCAAAAGCAGCTGCAAAGTGATTGGCGCTGACCAACGCGAAAGCGATAAATCCCCAGAAGACGAAGGCGTGTGCAATGCCGGGCAGCGGCCGCTCACGAATCACCTTCGCCTGCAGCAGAACTTCCCACACAAAACGCTGGATGCGTCGCGGCAGATTCCGCAGATGAAAATCTGCATCGCGGCGCGCGAAGAAGATATTGTGCGCGATGCTGCGGATGCGAATGTAAAAAATTACCGCCGAAGCCAGCACGCAGGTAGTCAGCAACACGCGCTCGCCGAGCGAAAAGTTTTGCGGCTCCGCATAGTGCAGTGGCAACATTATTCCGAGTTGGAGTGCAGCGCGCATTGTCTATCGAGTCAAATGCTACTGCATCGCCGCCGCGATAGAGAAATGTATTGGTTTAGTGTCCGTTGAAGACGCGCCCGAAAAATCCATTCAACCCTTTGCCCGGCGCGGACCCCCACGTCTGGTACAGGCCCAGATAGGCGTAGCGTTCCGTTTGTCCGGCAAAGGAGTGGCCATAGGCGCCGATGATCTGCAGCCCCGGATTCTTAATGTAGTAGTAGCCGCCGAGGTCGACCATGGCGGAGGCTTCCGTCTGTGCCGTCGCCAGGCCTTCTTTCTGATGCGAATATATTTCTCCGCCCAGCGTCAGCTTCTTGCCAATGTCACGTTGCAACAGCCAGCCGCCGTAGAAAAAATTGTTGTAGTCCGTTTGCGGAGTAATCTGGTAACCGCCGCCGCCGTACGTGGTCCACTTGCCCCAGCTTTTCTGCAACCACAGCGGCAGCTTGTACCACGCCTTACCCACGCCCAGCCCTGCGAATAACTCCCAGTAGGCAGTTCAATCATGGTGAAGCTGCCAATCTCAGGCCGAGTTTTTGTCTCTTTCAGGTAGCGATATTTCACTCCAACTTCCGTGTCTGTCAGGCCGTAGGCGTTGGGGCCAACTCCTGCTGGCGCGTAGATGGGACTGTTCGACGGCCGCGCGGCGCCAAAGGGCAGGATGATGTGGATCTGTGTATTCGGCAACGCGCCCCAGTTGAATTCAAGCGCAGGATAAGTCGGGTCGCTTTCCACCGGCGTGCTGGAAAGCATGGCGAACTGGTAGAACTCGTAATGCCGAAAATCAACCGGCTCAGGATCGTCAGTCTGGAAGGGTGGACCTGCCCAGAGCCGCGTTGTTGAAAGCAGCAGCGACAACAGAACGAGTCCGCGAAGTGTGCGGTGAAGATTTTCTACAAATCGCATCGTCATCTGCCAGACATTATTTGCCCTGCATCATGTCTTCAAACGGCGGAAATACCAGCAGCACCGAAAGCAGCAGCAACACAATCGCCGCAATGCCGATGCTCTTGAAGGCGACATTCTTGTTGTTCCAGCGCCACGCCAGCACCACCCAGCTGGCCAGCCACACCACAATGCCTACCGTGCTGATGCCCGAGAGCGGCCCCGTAGGCATGTAGATGCTCAGCTGCTTGCCGAAGGGTTTGTGTGCGTCTGCGATGTGGGCAATCGCGCCCAATACAAAGCAGCCGATGCCGGAGGAAAGTATCGCCGCCGCCGCGGAACCGTTGGTCAGTGTTGCCGAAGTCTTCTGTTCCGTCATTTCGCGCCTCCGGTCATGTGGATGATGTTGCCGCCTTCAACCGGTGCGGCTTTATTAATCAATGCGCCGAGCGCACCCGCGATTCCTGCGGTTAGAAACGCAACCGTTGCGAATGTAATCACGATGGTGCGCATCTCCGCATGCAGATGGATGGCCGAGCCGTAGCGAATCAGCACATACGCCAGCATGGTCGCGGCAATCACGGCGTACCACGCCACATATTCCTTCCACTCCATTCCGATGTTGTGCCAGCCCGCAGTGGCGGCATTCGACAGCAGAAAGTAGCGCGGAAAGTTTGTGCTGGTCAGCACGGTGCCCGCCGGCGGCACGGCACGGTACCAGGGATAAACAATGTACGCGCCGGAAAGCACCGCCAGCCAACCAAAGACCGGCAGGCCGATGAGGTAGATCTGTTCCAGGTAGCGGCCACGCGGTGTAACCACAGCGGGTTGAGTTTCAAATACAGAGCGATAGAGCAGCACCAGCAAGCCGAAGAGCGCCAGAATGAAAAAGGCGCCGAACAACATGCCATGCAGTTCTGTAATCAGTGCGCGGTACGTGATGTCCATGTGGGATTCTCCCGATGCTCAGACAGCTTAGCCGATGCCGACAAGCGTGTGAATGGAAATTCACAGCGGTAGCTGAATATTAATAATTCAGCCGCCGGGGAAATTAACAACAAAAGCCCGGCGATTAGGCCGGGCTTCTTGTGATGCTTTTATAAATCCTGTGCTCTAGAAAAATTCCGGGTTGCCGCGGCGCAGGCCAATGCCGGAGATGATGAAGCTGATGCCGCCGATGCCGGCCAGAAACATCAACGCGGACATGGGGTGCGCAAATCCGGGCGAGTAGGTCAGGTCCTGCCCGGCCCACAGTGATACCAGCGTGGCAACAATCAGCAGCTGTACGCCGATGATGAGAAACAACTGTCCCTTGTGGCGACGCTTGTCCAGCGCTTCCACCTGCTGCGGGGTTAGGTTCTGTTCCTCAACCGGAATCAATGCATTTGCCATGACGTAAGGTTCTCCTGCGTGGGCTGGTCTTGTGATGCCTGCATCCATTAAAGCATGGCCGGCGTTGGCTAGTCGAGAAATGCCATCGACTTCACGTTGGAAATCTCAAACCGTTTCCGGCAGCGGATATTACTGCACTGCAGCATGTCGTCGGTGCGGACCATGTAGCTCATCGCCTTGGCAAAGCGGGCGCGGTCCCTCTCGTCGGCATTGCGTGGCAGTTGGCTGCGTTTGCGCCGCACCACCCAGCTGATGGCGTAATCGGCGGTCTGCCCACAGTGGGGGCAGGTCAGGTTGTGCTGGCGCTGCTCATTGCGTTCGTCGAAAAATTCCCGTTCTTCCATGTGAATACCTCTGCCTGCGGTGGCAACCGACTTCCGCAGGGGCCCTGTAACAACGTAGTATTTCATAGTTGGCGGGGGGATGCGATGGCCGTTAAAAAAGTGTTCTCGGTGGTGAAGGCAGTGAAGGCGAATGCACGCGCCCGCGTAGGCACGCCGCCGCCTTCGCAGACCCTGCCCGATACAAAAAAGAAAGCTGAGCGCCGCAAGGCCAAGCACAAACCAACCCTGC
The DNA here is from genome assembly GCA_903932385.1 of uncultured Acidobacteriota bacterium. GTDB lineage: Bacteria > Acidobacteriota > Terriglobia > Terriglobales > Acidobacteriaceae > CAIZGA01. The sequence continues at coordinate 7,551 of CAIZGA010000558.1, read as the reverse complement.
AGGACCTGATTTCCCGCAGCGAATAATCGCGTAAATTTTTACGGGAAATTCAGTCTGTTGGCCGTATACTCAGCACAAATTCCCACGTGGAAATATTCGACGAAGCAGCAACCTGATTGGAGAATCTGCGATGAGCTTTGATCCTGCAATGGTCACAACTGCGCTGGAACTTCCCGGATACAAAATCGTCCGCAACTTGGGTGTCGTGCGCGGCATCGTGGTGCGTTCGCGTTCGGTCTTCGGCACTATGGGTGCCAGCCTGCAGACCCTGGTCGGCGGCAACATCACACTCTTCTCGCAACTTTGCGAAAAAACGCGCAGCGAATCCTTCGCACTCATGATGGACCACGCAGAGAAGCACGGTGCCAACGGCATCATCTGCGCGCGGTATGACGCGAATGAACTGATGCAGGGTGTCACCGAAGTGCTGGCCTACGGCACCGCCGTAGTTGTGGAGAAGATATAGCATGGCCCGAGTCACGGGTATCGGCGGCGTTTTTCTGCGGGCCCGCGACCCGAAAGCATTGAGCGCCTGGTACGCGCAGCATCTCCACTTTGAAATGCACGCCGAATACGGCGCCAACTTTTTGTGGAGTGACGCCGTGCCCGCCGGTACCGGCAGCACAGCCTTCTGTTTTTTTCCGGAGAAGACCAGCTACTTCGGCACCAGCGGCCAGCAGGCCATGATCAATCTTCGCGTAGATAATCTCGACGAAATGCTGAAGGAACTTACCGCCGGTGGAGTCGCTATTGACCCGGTCCGTCAGGAATATTCCTACGGCCACTTCGCGTGGATTACCGATCCAGAAGGCAATCGCGTTGAATTGTGGCAGCCGCTGCCGAAACCTCCAAAAGAGTCATAAATTTCCACCCGGTATTCCACATCTCACCTCGTCGCCGCGCCGATATACTGCGTGGAGACTTTTCATTGCATGTTCACAATGCTACAGAGGTGTATGCATGGTTGCCGCCCATCCCGGTCGCATTGAAGTAATTACCGGACCCATGTTCTCCGGCAAGTCGGAGGAACTCATCCGGCGGCTGAAGCGCGCGCGCATTGCGCGGCAGCGGGTGGCCAGCTTCAAGCCGGAGATTGATCTCCGCTATCACACCACCGCCATCGCATCGCACAGCTCGCAGACCATCGACGCCATGCCGGTGGCCAACGTCGAACGCATGCAGGAAGTGCTCTACCCGCAGCTGGATGAAGTGGAAGTGGTGGGCATCGACGAGGCGCAATTTTTTGACGCGCGTCTGCAGGACTTTGTGATGGACCTGGTGCATCGCCACAAACGTGTGGTGCTGGCCGGGCTCGACACCACCTTTGCCGGCGAGCCGTTCATTCCCATCCCCAACCTGATGGCGATTGCCGATGAAGTCCTTAAGCTGTCGGCAGTCTGCATGCGTTGCGGGGCGCCCGCAGTGCACACGCAACGTCTGGGGCAAAGCCAGGAACTGGTGGTGGTGGGTGCTGCCGGCGTCTATGAAGCCCGCTGCCGCGCCTGCTTCCTGCCTGAAGGCGATCCCAACTTCGGCCCACAGCTTGACCTGCCCGTGGAAGCAGAAAAACTCTAAAATGTTCTGGAATTTTGCTGGAGCACCGGGTCGGAATTGAACCGACGAATACTGGTTTTGCAGACCAGCGCGTTAGCCACTTCGCCACCGGTGCCCATGTTCAGGATGCAATGCCGGGACGTGCCTGCCGACGCATTGGTTCAGACAGTGTACAGCATCGCACGCGTTTGGGTGCGTCCTTACAGGCTGAAGAGGCGGCGAAGGCACTTTGAATACCGCGTCAATGGTGCGTGAAATGCAGATTGCTGTGCGATGAACGCCCACTGTGTCGCGCAATGTCGCACCACCAGCGCTGCAAGAAAAGTTAATTTCCAATCACGATGCACCGGTTTTCAACAGAGCGTGCCTCGGTAACAGCATTGTTGTGAGCAGCTTTGCGCCCCTGTGGAAGGATGCGCAAAAAACTGCACAAAATTCGCTTTAGTTTCCCCATTGCAGTGGGGTGCAATGCTCCGTAGTCTACGCGTTGTCCTGCAGAAGCAGGCAATGCTCTGGCAACACAAAATTTAAAAAAATCTCCCGGACGCGCGGCCAACCAAGCGGCGCAGTTCGGGCCATCGGCTCCATGCACGTCGATTGCCTCCCCCGGCACGGCAAATTTGGAGCGGACAGGAATTTAATGCGACCGAAGAAAACGATTCTCTGCGTTGACGATAACGAACAAGCACTCTCTGTGCGGAAATTCTTACTCGAAACACGAGGCTACAAAGTGGTGGCGGTAACCAGCGGCGCTGAGGCGCTTGCCGTTCTGCGCAAAACAGCGCAGGGCAGTGTGGACCTGCTGCTGACCGACCTCTCAATGCCGTTGATGGATGGCAATGACTTAATCCAGCAGGCCAAGCAGCTGCATCCCGCGCTGCCGGCGCTGTTGCTCACCGGATCCACAAAACAGTTTGACCGCCCCACGCGCGCCGATGTCTACCTGGGCAAGGGTGCAGACTCGCCGCTGGAGTTGCTGGAGCGTGTGCGGGTGCTGGTGGCCCGCAAACGCGGCCCCAAGAAGGCTGTCACCGCTGTGCCGGCAACCCTGCCGGCCGCACGCACAACTGCCGCCTCCTAGTGTGGAGGCTGTGCTGTTTGAAAATTTTCTTTGGATGATTTTGCTGCGGGAAGATGTGCTGCCTGAAAATCTGATACCTGAGAGAAGTGGTGCAGTGGCATTGCAATCTGGCTGATGCGGTGCGTCGTTAGCCGATGATGCTGCGTTTCATTCAGCCGATGATGCTGCCCTGCTTGTGCCGACCGGCCAGAAAGCCTGCGGGCGAAAGCAGAATGGCGATGAATGCAGTCGCGATAAGAATCTCTGTCATGGTTGGCTCCGAAACGCTGGGTCTGCTGCAGGTACTATCGGAACGCATTCAAAAAGCCTGTACTGGAAAATCTTCCATGGGCTTTTCGTGCTTTCCGTTGCGGTTCTAATTTCTGTTTGGCATGGCCGCGCTCAAGCATATGCCTGAGCCGGTGCGCGTTTAGGCGTTTTCTTCTGCGTCATCATTGCCGGAAAGTGCGGCAACAATGCAGGGTGCCAGAAGCATGGCAACAAAGCTGAGTCCAATCAACAAATCGTGCATTGCAGTTTCCTTCAAATCCGTCGGGGTGATATTAGGGGGTGTTGTATCTCCCTGCCGACTTTCTAAGAATCCTCTAATTCGTTGAAATCAAACATTCCACTTCGGCTGTTTTTTGCGAACGTTGGGGTTAGTGGCCCGTACAACTTTGGTGGTATGCATCGGCCGCCGGGCGGGCAGCAATGCGGCCATATACAATGACCGAAGCATGCCAGACAACGACAATCTCAATCACACCAAAGGCCCCATCATCCGGGCGCAGGGACTGGGCAAGACCTACCACTCCGGTTCGCTGGATGTGCCGGCTCTGAAGGCGGTTAGTTTTTCCGTGCAGGCTGGGGAGTTTGTCAGCATTGTCGGCCCTTCGGGCAGCGGCAAGTCCACCCTTTTCTATCTGTTGGGCGGCATGACCAGCGCCACTTCCGGCAGTGTGGAGATTGACGGCGTCGACTTTGCATCACTCAACGATGGCGACCGCACCAAACTGCGCCGCCACCGGATTGGTTTCGTCTTTCAGCGCTTCAATTTGCTGCCCACGCTGACCGCGCTCGGCAACATTGAAATTGCGCACACCATTGCCGGCATTAAGCAGCCGCTCGACCGCAAATATCTTGACCACCTTGCCGATATGCTCGGCATCGCCGGTCGCCTGAACCACCGGCCCAGCGAACTCTCCGGCGGCGAACAGCAGCGGGTGGCCATTGCCCGCGCGTTGATTACCCGCCCCGCGATTGTGCTGGCCGACGAACCCACCGGCAATCTCGACACCAAAAATTCCAACGCCGTGCTCTCCATGCTGCGGCACACCAACCGCGAACTGGGCCAGACCGTGCTGATGATTACGCACAACCCAGAAGCCGCAGCCATCGGCGACCGTATCCTGCACATGCGCGACGGTGAAATCACCGGCGAGGAATTTGTAACTGGTTCGGAGTACGCGGCCGCAGCCATCTAGTTTCGTGTTGGAAAAGAATTCTGGGAGAGCCGCATGTTCGATGGATCGCAGGCCGAGACGCTGGTAGCGGGCATCAAGCACTCGTACTACTTTCAGTTTTCGCTGCTGGCGCTCAGCTCCATCTTTTTTCTGGTGGACCCCTTCGCCGCCATCCCGTCCTTCATCGCCATCACACATGGGCTGGATGAGAAACACCGCCGCCGCACCGCACGCCGCGCCGCCACCACCTGCTTCATCGTGCTGTCGGCCTTTGCCATTGCCGGCGAATACATCTTCCGCCTCTTCGGAATCAAGCTGCCCGCCTTTGAAATCGCCGGCGGTCTCATCCTGCTGCTCATCGGCATTGACATGCTGCAGGCGCGCCGTTCCGCCACACAGGAATCAAAATCTGAAACTGCCGAAGCCGCAGAAAAAGACGACGCTGGCATTGTGCCGATGGGCATCCCCATGCTGGCCGGGCCGGGTGCAATTTCGACCGTGATGGTGCTGGTGGGCCAGGCAACCACGCACTGGCAGATGGGTGCCATCCTCGGCGCCATTGCCATCACTGCGGTGATTGCCTACTTCGTGCTGGCCGGTGCGGAGACGGTGCGCAAGGTGCTCGGCGAAACCGGCATCCGCATCCTGGTCCGCATCATGGGATTGTTGCTGGTGGCGCTGGCCATGCAGTTCTTTGTGAATGCGCTGACCGACCTCGGCCTGATTCAACGCGCCCTGGTGGAAAATTAAACGCCCGGAAAATAATTTTCGCAACGAATGGAATTGAACGATGGAACGAATTCTTGAAGCGATAAAAATGACGCTGGTCTATCTTGTGCTCGGCACATTTCTTTTCTTCTGCGCCGACTGGGTGGTGCTGCTGGTAAAAATCTCGCAGCACGGCAACGCGCTCGGCTCGGTGACCATACACCGCCTGATGACCAGCGGCCTTAAGAACGGCAAGACCGACATCTATCCGCTCGACCCGTTGAACCAGACCTGCGTGCATTCAATATTTCCGCATCAGGGATACACACCCTGCTGGTATCTGGAGCGGCACACTGAGCAGATTCAAAGCTTCTGACGCCAACTTGCGTCAGCCAAATCAAGATGCCGGAACCATGGGATTTGAGGTACTTTAATCCCATGATGCAGATAATCCGCAGCAAAACTTCCATCTTTTTCTATGCCGCAATTTTCGCCCTCGCGTTCGCGGCACTGGTCTCTACCACCGCTCTTGCGCAGGATGCAAAGCCCGCAGCCGCCGACGCCAAAGCCGACGCCGGCAAAGACGCGCTTGAAAAAATGCCGCCGCTACCCGCCGATGCGAAAGCCGAGCAGAGCATTCAGCTCGACGGCAAGACGCTGAAATACATGGCCACTGTCGGCACCCTGCCGGTCTACGACAAAGACGGCAAGAAGAGCGGGGAAGTGGTCTACACGGCCTACACGGTGGAAGGCAAAGACCGTCCCGTGACCTTCGCCTTCAACGGCGGCCCGGGCGCATCCAGCGTTTATCTGAACCTCGGCGCGATTGGCCCCAAGCACGTCAACTTCGGCACCGAAGGAGACAGCCCGTCGGATCCGGCAACGTTGCAGGATAATCCCGGCACCTGGCTTGGATTCACCGACCTCGTATTCATTGATCCCATCGGCACCGGCTTCAGCCGTTCGCTCGTCTCTCCGGAAGAGACCAAGAAGCAGTTCTACAACACGGAAAGTGACATCCAGTATTTGTCGCGCGTCGTTTTCGACTGGCTGGTGAAGAACGGTCGCCTCACTTCGCGCAAGTACTACGTTGGCGAAAGCTACGGAGGATACCGCGGCCCGCGCATCACGCATTATCTGCAGACCACGCTTGGCGTGGCGATGAACGGCGTGGTGCTGGTCTCGCCGTATCTGAATCCGACCAACAGCGACAACAGTGATTTATCTCCGCTGCCGTGGATTGTGAATCTGCCGTCGATTTCCGCAGCATATCTGGAGCGGCAGAACAAGCTGACGCCCGCGGCCATGGCCGATGTTATCGCCTACGCCCGCGGCGAATACGCCACTGATTTGCTGAAGGGCCGCTCGGATCCGCAGGCCACGCCGCGCATTGTGAAGCGTGTTACGGAACTGACCGGCCTTGATGAAGTGTTTGTTCGTCGCGCCGGCGGCCGCATTGCAACCGAGGCGTATCTGCGCGAAGTCTTCCGCGAGCAGGGAAAGATTGGCAGCGTGTACGACTCGAACGTGACTTCATTTGATCCGTTCCCGTATTCGCCCGACCAGCGCATGAATGATCCCATGCTGGAGAGCATCATCGCCCCGACGACCACGGCCATGGTGGACTTTGTCACGCGCGTTGTGGGCTGGAAGACCGATGCCCGCTACAACGCATTGAGCTACGAAGTGAATGCAGCGTGGGACTTCAACAGCGAAGCGCTGCGCACCGGTGCTGTGCCGGACCTGCGTCAGGCCGTAGCGAATGATCCCAAGATGCGCGTGCTGATTGCGCATGGTTGGAACGACCTGAGCTGCCCATTTATGGGTTCGTTGCTTACCGTGGACCAGATGCCGGTGATGGGCGATCCGACGCGCGTAGCCGTGCATGAGTATCCCGGCGGACACATGTTCTACTCGCGTCCGGCAAGCCAGGCAGCGCTGCTTAGCGATGTAAAAGCGATGTACAACCTGCACTAAAACATTGTTTGGAATATATTTTTTATGGCGTTTTTACCGTAAAAAATGGGATTTCAACGGATATTCACAGTTTTCAACAGGCTGGGGAGTTTGCATTCTTCAGCCTGTATGGGTTATGTTTAACGAGTACCGAGAAGCTTCGCGCCTCGCAAGTAGTACGCAGGCATGACGGAGCGGCAGTCCAAGCGTTTGAACAAGGTGTAGGCATCAGCCTTCCCTGCAAACCCAAGACACTGTCAGTCAATTGAAACTGAAGGGCCTAAGGGCCCGGAAACGGCATGTTTGCCTTTTCTGATCGATATTTGAAGTTTGGCGTTGTGCGCGGTTTTTGAGGGATTGAGTTGCGCATCTTGAGTCCGAAAAATAAGGGCTTGACATGAAGCAAGGATTTCGATAGTCTCAGAAAGTTCGCGCCAAAAGGCCGGCACCCTGCAGAATCGGGGTTGGTTGGATAGAAGAAGCAAGCAATTGCGGATTCGGTCCGGCAAATCAGGTTCTGGCAAGAGCAAGAGGATAGAAGTTTGATTCTCAGCTCGGAGCACCCGAAAGAGATTGGGTAGCAGAGGGATTCGCTGGCGACATGCGCCATAAGTTCGAGGACGTGGATAAGTCTCTTAGGAGATTTGTCTGCCTCGATTCAAAACAGCCCGCTCAGGCGGTCACTGTTCTGGATCTTTGACAATTAGTTGAACGTGCCAGTCGTGAGATGACGTGAAGATATAGGTTTGGTCATTCTCACAATGTAAACTCGTCGGGCTTTTCGAGCGCCGACGGGTGCCTGCAGCATGG
>CAIZGA010000557.1 GCA_903932385.1 uncultured Acidobacteriota bacterium | reverse complement strand
GATGGCCTATCGCGCGCTGCTGATTGGTTTTCCCTGCATGACGGCGGGCCTGCTGGCCGGCTCCATGATTGCGCTGGAAAAATACGGCACATCTTATTTTGACGATCCCAAGGTGCTGCTCTCTTACGTTCTTTGGGGCTGCTATGTCTGCATGATTTTCATTCGCAGGAATGTGGGTATACGTGGTCGCCGGGCAGTCTATCTTTCCGCCTTTGTGGTGGTGGTGGCCATGGCGGTTTTTGCGGCGAACATGTTCAGTTCCGTGCATAGGAACATAGCGCAATGAAACTCGTCCTGTTGGGCATCAATCACAAAACGGCGCCGGTTGCCTTGCGGGAGAAGCTGGCCATTCCGCCGAACCAACTGGGCCAGGCGATGCGCAGGTTGGTGGAGCGGCCCGGCGTGCGCGAAGGCATGATTGTTTCCACCTGCAATCGCGTAGAGCTGCTGGCTTGCGAAGAGCAGACTGTGGCCGAGGGGCACCAGGGCGGGCTGCTGAATTTTCTGCAGGAATATTTCAGCATCCCCGGCGAAGAAATTGAGCCGCATATTTACGAGTACCGTGAACGCGAGGCGGTGCATCATCTCTTTCGTGTTGCCGCCAGTCTGGATTCGATGGTGGTGGGCGAGCCGCAGATTCTGGGCCAGGTGAAAGAGTCGTACAGCATTGGCCGCGAAGTGGGTGCGGTGCATTCGGAACTGGATGGCCTGTTGCAGCGCGCGTTTACCGTGGCGAAGAAAGTTCGCAGTGAGACGCAGATTGGCGACAACACAGTATCCGTTGCCTCAGTCGCTGTGGATCTGGCGAAAAAGATTTTCGGTTCGCTCGACGGCAAAACAGTGCTGGTGGTGGGTGCCGGCAAGATGAGCATTCTGGCGGCGCGTCATCTGCTGACCCAGGGCGCAGCATCGCTGATGGTGACCAACCGTACCTACGAACGTGCCGCTCTGCTGGCCGCTGAATACAACGGCGAGGCCGTGCCATGGGATGAATTTCAGGACGTGGCTGACCGCGCGGATATAGTCATCACTTCCACGGGCGCAAACGAACCCATCATTTTGCCGGAGCATGCACAGCGCTGGATGAACAAGCGCAAAGGTCGGCCGATGTTCTTCATCGACATTGCCATGCCGCGCGATGTGCACCCGGGGCTGAACAAGCTGGAGGGCGTCTTCGTCTATGATCTGGATGATCTGCAGAATGTTGCCTCCGGAAATCTTGCACAGCGCACGCAGGAAGCCGAGCACGCCGAGCAGATTGTGACTGACGAGGTTGAGCGTTTCCATCAGCGTCTGCAAACGTTGGATGCGGTGCCCGCGATACTGGCGTTGCAGCGTTCGCTGGAAGAGATGCGGCAGAACGAATTGAAGCGCGCGCACGCCCGGCTGGCCACATTGGATGAACAACAGATGGCGGCGGTGGAAGCGATGACGCGCAGTCTGGTGAACAAATTTCTGCACGCGCCGCTGCTGGGGTTGAAGTCCGCCGCGCGCGATGGCAATGTGAACGAGATTGAAACGGCAAAGCGGTTGTTCATGCTCGAACGCAATGAGAATGAAAAGAAGGGACACGGGCATTGAGCGGACGTACATTTCATATCGGTTCCCGCGGGTCGCAGCTGGCGCTGTGGCAGGCGAACCACATTGCCGACGCCATGCGCGCGCAGGGGCTCACGGTCGAAATCACGATTATCAAAACACTGGGCGACCGCATGCAGGACCCGATGGTGACTGCGCCTGCAGGTGTGGACGGCAAAGGTCTGTTCACGCGCGAGATTGAAGAAGCGCTGGCCGACAAACGAGTTGATCTGGCCGTGCATTCGCTGAAGGATCTGCCGGTGGAGTTGGCGCATGAGTTCACACTGGCTGCCATACCGCAGCGTGTGGACGCGCGCGATGTTCTGGTTTCAACGAATCATGATTCGCTTGCAGACCTGCCGGAAGATGCCGTGGTGGGAACCACTAGCCTTCGTCGCCAGTCGCAACTGCTGGCGCAGCGCGGCGATTTGCAGTTCACTGCACTCCGCGGCAATGTTGATACGCGTCTGCGCAAGCTGAGCGAAGGCCAGGTGCAGGGGTTGATATTGGCTGCGGCCGGGTTGGAACGTCTGGGCCTGACGCAATGGGTGCGCGAATATTTTTCTGTGGAAGTGATGTGTCCGGCGCCGGGTCAGGGTGCGTTGGGCATTGAGTGCCGCGCCGGCGATGAAGAAACTTTGGCTGCGCTGAAATTTTTGGATGATGCCAATGCGCGCTTTGCCGTCTCTGCGGAGCGGCATGTGCTGGCCGCGCTGGGCGGCGGTTGCGCCACGCCGATTGGTGCGCATTATGTTCCGCGCAAGCAGGGCAATGCCGCGCTGCTGCACGCCGTGGTGGCCTCACCGAATGGCAAGCAGATTGTTCGCGCCAGTGTGCCGCATGCGCACAATGAATTGCCGTCAGAACTGGCAGCCATCGCAACGCAGATCCTGATTGACTCCGGCGCGAAGAAATTGCTCTCACTCGAATAGAGGCACAATGGGCACAGCTCTGGCAGGCCGCAGGATCCTCATCACGCGTGCGCAGCATCAGGCCTCGCAACTGGCTGCGTTGCTGCAGGCATCTGGCGCAGAAACCATTTCCATCCCAACGATTGAAATCATGCCGCCAGACGATTGCGCACAGCTTGATGCTGCGCTTTCGCAGTTGCATGCATTCGACTGGTTGGTCATCACTAGTGCGAATACTGTGCAGATTTTGCAGCAGCGGATGCAGATATTAGATGTCAGCGTTGAAAAATTTTCACATCTGAAGATTGGCGTCGTCGGTCCGGCGACCGCACGCGCTGTTGAAGAGATGGGCCTGAAGGTCGCGCTGGTGCCGCAGGAGGCTGTGGCAGAATCTCTGGCGATAGCGATGCAGCCGCTGGTGAGCGGAAAGAAAATATTTCTACCGCAGGCACAGGGCGCGCGGGATGTATTGCTGGTGCAATTGCAGCAGGCTGGCGCAGTCGTAACTGCTGTGGAAGCCTATCGTAATGTTGTGCCGGAGGGATCAATCGAGCGATTGCGCGAAGTTTTCTCGCAGCCGGAAAGCGGGCCGCATGCGATTGCCTTCACCAGTTCTTCCACCGCGCAGCATTTCTTTCAACTGCTGGAACGCAGCGGAGCGGTGATGCCGCAGGAAATCGCGCTGGCCTCCATCGGCCCGGTGACTTCAAAGACTTTACAGCAGATTGGATTTACTGCCGATATTGAAGCTGTCGAGCACACGATACCCGGCCTGGTGGATGCGCTGGAAAAATATTTTGCGCAGCAGTAAATCTCTCACCCCAACTTCATAACGCTAGATGGTTTTATCCTTCGCGTAGCAAAGGTCATCCAGTGGGCACTCGGCGCATTTCGGTTTGCGTGCGACGCAGATGGCACGGCCATGGTGGATGATTTCATGCGAGAAGGCAATCCAGCGCGAACGTGGCAGAATCTCCACCAACTCCTGCTCCACCTTCTGCGGCGTGTTGCCTTTGGCCAGACCCAGCCGATGGCTGATGCGGAAGACATGTGTGTCCACCACGACGCCCTCGGCAATTCCAAACCAGCTGCCAAGAACAACATTGGCTGTCTTGCGCGCCACACCGGGGAGGCGCAGCAGTTCCGGCATGGTCTTTGGAACAATGCCGTTGAAGTCGGATATTAGAAGCCGCGCTGCACCTTGAATGGACTTTGCCTTGTTGCGGTAGAAGCCGGTGGAGCGGATGGATTCTTCAATCGCGGCCAGCGGCGCATTGGCAAAATCTTTCGGCGTGGGAAAGATGCGGAACAACTCCGGCGTCACCATGTTCACGCGAACATCGGTGCACTGCGCGGAGAGGATGGTGGCGACGACCAGTTCCCACGCGTTGCGATGCGTGAGCGCACACACCACGTTGGGGTAGGTTTTGCCCAGTTGCTGCAGGATTTCTTTGACGCGCTCCGGCGAACGTAGCTCTTTTGCCGAAGGTACTTTTTTGGCAACAGCTTTCTTCGCCGACTTGGCAACGGGCTTGGGCATGGTTATCCCAGCAGGTTCAACGTCTCGGCCGGCTGCATGCGAACACAGCAGAACATCGGTGTATCGCGCTGCGTATACATGCTGGCTTCGGTCTCGCGCAGTTCCTGCACCAGATCGACAAAGTCTTCGGGATAGTTGGATTCGAAGGCGACAACAAAATCCTGATCGTCAATGCCGAAGGAGTAGGTGGTGTTCAGCTTGACGCGCGGATACTTCAGGCCGACGCGGATGTGTTCGTCCATCATGCGCTTGCGTTCAGTAAGTGGCAGCAGGTACCAGGGGCGCGTTTTGACGAAGGGGTAGACGAAGTTGTACTTCTGGCCGCCCGGGCGAATGGCTCCGCGAGCGTCATCTTCGGGAGCGCTTTCGTGGTCAATCTGGTACTGCGAACGCTTGGTCATGGAAAGGTAATTGTTCGGTACGGTCAGGTAGCCACCCAATGGTGTGGCCAGCAGTTCCGCGCGCATCTGGTTGATCTCATCCACGGAGTAGCAGATGCTCCACAGGCACATGTCCACATCGCCGCGTACGCCCACCACAGAGTAGGTGATGGAGATGAACTCGCCGGGCTTTTTCCATTTATCAATCACGGCGACAAAGGCGCGCTTGTGCTCGGCCTTCACATCGGCGGGCAGGCGACGCCATTCCGGCATCACGCGGTAAAAGGTGAAGCAGACAATCTGGCGGCGGACGGCCGGCTTGGCGGCGGGGTCGTGCTGCGGCTTGGCGGCAGTTTCAGGAGCAGATGCGGCGGGGTGTGCAGACATATTTTGGATAACCTCTATCTCTTCAAGAGTAACAAACGGGCGCGGGGCGTGAAATACTTGCAGAGCATGTCAGAGAAAATCTTTACCCTTCTAGTCGAACTGGTCACAGGCGGCGGCTACCTCAGCGTGGTGTTGCTGATGGCTATTCAATCCGCCTGCGTTCCCATTCCGTCGGAAATCATTATGCCGCTGGCCGGGTATGCGTTGGCGCATTCGCAGTGGCAACTGGTGATTCTGGCCACGGTGGCGTCACTGGCCTCCAACCTCGGCTCCATCCCGGCGTACTGGGTTGGCGCCAAGGGTGGCCGCCCCATGGTGGAACGCTACGGCAGCTATGTTCTGCTGACCAAGCATGACCTGGACCGCGTGGACCACTTCTTTGCGCGCTTCGGTTCCATCGCCGTGCTGCTGGGTCGCATGCTGCCCATACTGCGGACCTTCATTGCCTTTCCCGCGGGTGTGGCCAAAATGAACCAGGTGCGCTTCCATATCTACACCTTTCTTGGATCGTGGCCCTGGTGCTATGTGTTGGCATATGTCGGTATGAAGCTCGGCAGCCAGTGGCAGACCAATCCTGTATTCAAAGAGACATTCCATCGCTTCCATCTCGGTGTAGAAGTGGCGATTCTTGTCGGCGCGGTATGGTTCATCTGGAGCCACTGGAAAAACCGCGTGCATGCTGAGTAACAGCCAGAACGAATTGTGATTCAAAGAGCAGCCTAATGTCTGTGAGAAATTGGAGACGCTGTGATGGATCCGCGGACTGAATTCGGCACCGTACCCAGCAAACACCACTTTCCTCAGCTGGATGGATTGCGTGGGCTGGCAGTGACGTTGGTCGTGCTGTTTCATTACGCGGGCGGGGCCACCAGCCGGCAGCCAGTGCTGCGGTTGATTGGTGAAGCGAACAAACTCGGCTGGTCTGGCGTTACGTTGTTCTTTGTGCTCTCCGGTTTTTTGATTACCGGCATCCTGCAGGATACGCGCGGACACAAACATTGGTGGCGTAATTTTTATCTGCGTCGCGTGTTGAGAATTTTCCCGCTCTATTATCTAAGCCTGCTGGTAGCGGCCATCATCGGCATATGGATTTATCCAACACCGCTGGCCACGCACAGCGTACTGGTTCTGGCCGGATATATGCAGAACGTGCCCGGCATTGCACTCAACACCACCATCGGCACGTTGGTCTTCTATCACTATTGGAGTCTGGCGGTGGAAGAACAGTTCTATCTGGTCTGGCCGTTTGTTCTGCAATGGATGCCAAACCGTCGGGTCGCCAGTTGGTTGTGCCTCGCCGTTTTTATTGCGTCACTTTGCTTCCGCTGCCTGTGTGTTTGGATGCACTGGCAGAACATGGGTGAGTTTTCTCCAAGTCAGGCCGGAGCTCTGGCGGCCGGTGGCTGGCTGGCGCTGGAGATGCGTGGCGGGGAAGTGGCATGGCAGCGGTTTACGCGGCTTTCGCCGACAATATTTTTCGTTTCGTTGCTCGGCGTGCTCGCCATCGGCTGGCGCAGCGGCACTTTCGAGTTTGATCCTCCACTGATGTTCACGCTGGGTCTGCTGTTGCTTACGCTGATGTTCGTGTCGCTGCTGTGCCTGTGCATCACCAACGTGTGGGTGAGCAAAATTTTCTCCATCGGTTGGCTGCGGCAACTGGGCGTCATCAGTTATGGCGTGTATGTCTACCACATACTGTTGTCGCTGCTCTTCGTGCAGATTTCCGTTCATCTGGCGCCGCATGGCAGTCCGCAAGTGCTCGCATTTTTACGGCTCGTAGTCTGTATTCCAATTACGTTGCTGGTGGCTGCGCTTTCCTACAGATATTTTGAGCAGCCCTTCCTGCGGCTGAAGCGACACTTCGTCTCCTGATATTGCAAAATGGATGCCGCAGACGAGCATGAAGGCAATTTCCAGTCATTTGCACAGGCTTTCCCGGTGAGCGATACTATAGTTTCCGAATAAACGGGAAAATTGTTTCAGCACAGGAAGAAGGGTTCAAGTCAAATGTCTAATTCCGGCGCCAGCGG
>CAIZGA010000556.1 GCA_903932385.1 uncultured Acidobacteriota bacterium | reverse complement strand
GCCCTTGTCGACGATGACGACGGAGAAGCCGGCGCGCTGGGCGTCAATAGCGCAGGCAAGGCCGGTGGGACCGGCGCCGATGACGAGAACGTCGTGCAGGGTTTCAGAAGTAGCCATAGAGGTATCTTACTTCGGAGCAGAGAAAACCCCATGCCTCTGATGCGAGACATGGGGCTCGTGAATTTCAATGTGGTTTAGAGTTCGTCCGGCAGCACGAGCTTGTGAGCAATAGCGAACAGCGCGAGTTCGAGGCGCGTCGAGACGCCGGTTTTGTCGAAGATGTTCGACAGGTGGCGCTTCACGGTCTCTTCCGAGATGTTGAACTGGCGTGCAATGTCCTTGTTGCTGCAGCCTTCGACGATGCACTGGACGACTTCCAGTTCACGCGGCGTCAGCCCATAGGTCTTGCGTACCGGCGGCGCGGCCTGCTGGTTCAGCTCATGCAATGCCTGCAACAAGTTCACGACGCGCTGGCCGCCAATCCAATAGTCACCAGCCGCCACGGCGCGGATGGAGGTTGCCAGATGATCAGTGACGGCGTCCTTCAGCACAATGCCGCGTGCACCAATCTGCAGCGCTTCAATAATCTGCTGCGGCGTGATGGTGCTGGTCAGCATGATGATCTTCACGCGCGGGAAACGATCCATGATGGCGCGCATCGCTTCCAGACCGGGAAGTTTCGGCATCAACAAATCCAGTAGAAGAATGTCGGGCTCATGCTCCAGCGTCTGCGTGATGGCTTCATCACCGTCACCGGCCTCGCCAACCACTTCCAGACCGGGCTCGCTCATCAACATATTGCGCACACCGATGCGGACAACAGGGTGATCGTCTGCCACAACCAAACGGACAGTTGGCACAGGTGCTGCACTTTGCCGGGTTTTGGATGCTGTTGTCTTCATGGCTCTCCTGCCGTTGCACCCACGCCGAAAATTCTTAGCGGCCTGGTGTGCTGCCGTACTTATATAGTCAATTCCAACCACGCGTTGCCGCAGCCATACAGCTCTGCATCAGCCCGTGGCTTGCTCTGCTATGAGCATACCTTCAAGCAGATTGCATTGATGCAGGAATTCGTTCAGGGCCGCATCTACGGAGTCACGCCCCCCCCAGCCCTTTGATACCGCCGGATTCCATCGCCGCAGCCATCGCCGCCAACCGCACCGCACCCAGCATGGAGCAGGCTCCTTTGATGGCGTGGGCCTCGCCGCGAAAACCAGCATCGTCTCCCGCAGCACTCAGCTTCCCCATGTTGGCAATGCGTCGGCGGCTGTCTTCCAGACATACGGTATAAATTTCGCGTAGCTGTTCCGGCTTCATGCTGGCGGCCATCTTGCCGTAAACAGTTTTGTTAAGCAGGTCGTCCAGCGCCGGTTGCTTTTGTTGGATTGATTCCGTGCCGCCTGCAATCGCCTTACTAAACATGGCACCGTCAAACGGCTTCAGCAGAAAGCCATCGTATCCTGCCAGAGCTGCGTCCTGCGGCTGACTGGCACTCATCGCAAACAGACGAATCTTTTTTCCGCACACTGTACGCAGTTTCCCAGCCAGTTCCGCACCGCTGATTCCAGGCATCTGCATGTCGGTGAGAATTACATCCACGGCGTCACTGCGCAGTTGCTGCAACGCCTCTTCGCCGGACTCGGCAAGCAGTACGTCGAAGCCTTCGACCGCAAGCAACACGCTAAGCAGTTCGCGGCTGACTGGATCATCCTCGATGATGAGCAACCGTTGCGGCATGGGGATTAGCGCAGCGCGCCTTCGACCTCATTCAACCAGTCAGGCGACTTCAGAATTTCTCGTGGGCGCGAACCATCCGCTGCGCTCACAATGCCGTCGCGCTCCATCATGTCGATAAGATGTGCGGCGCGGCCATAGCCGATGCGCAAGCGGCGTTGCAGCAGCGATGTGCTCGCCTTGCCAAACTCCAGCACCAGCCGCACGCCATCCTGATACATCGGATCATCATCGGCAGCACCATCGGCGTCTTCGTCTATCTCACGGCCCTGCGCATCCCGCGGGGCGTCCAGGAATCCTGCAACATATTCGGCATTGCCCTGCTGCTTCCAAAAATCCGTGACAGCAGAAATTTCTTTCTCCGTGACAAACGGCGCATGCACTCGTTGCAGACGCGATGTGCCCGGTGGCAGAAAGAGCATATCGCCTCGTCCCAACAGGCTTTCCGCACCGTTGGCATCGAGAATCGTACGAGAGTCCACTTTGGTCGCCAGGCGGAAACTCATGCGCGTAGGCACGTTGGCTTTGATGAGACCGGTGATGACGTCAACACTCGGCCGCTGCGTTGCCAGCACCAGGTGAATTCCAACGGCGCGCGCCATCTGCGCCAGTCGCGTAATCGCCTCTTCCACGTTGGCACGGTCCAGCATCATCAGGTCGGCCAGCTCATCAATAATGATGACGATATACGGCAGCGGCTGCATCTCTTCCGCATCTTCAAATAGGCTGGGTGTGCCGGACTCGCAAAGTTTATTGAACTGGTCAATGTTGCGCACGCTGCGCGAGGCCAGCAGCTTCAGGCGGCGCTCCATCTCGCGCACCGCATTGCGCAACGCATTCGCGGCCAGCTTCGGCTCTGTGATGATGGGCGTGAACAGATGCGGTATCCCCTCATACATGCCGAGCTCCACGCGCTTCGGGTCCACCAGAATCATCCGCACTTGCTCTGGCGTCGACTTGTAGAGGATCGACATAATCATCGCGTTGATGGCGACCGATTTGCCCGAGCCAGTGGACCCGGCAATGAGCACGTGCGGCATCGAATTCAAATCCGCCGTAACCAGACGGCCGTTGATGTCTTTGCCCAGCGCGAGCGTCAACTTGCTTTTGCTCTGCGTAAAGTTTTCGCTTTCGATGATGTCGCGCAGCCAGATGGTTTCGCGGTCTGCATTCGGTACCTGAATACCAACAGTGCTTTTGCCGGCCATGCGTTCAATCAGAATGCTTTCGGCGCGCATCGCGAGACACAGGTCTTCGGCCAGTCCGGTCACGCGGCTGTACTTCACGCCGGCTTCTGGACGAAATTCAAACGTGGTCACCACGGGGCCGGGATTGATTTGCGTGACCTGACCTGTAACGTCAAACTCCGCGCATTTCTCTACCAGAATTTTTGCTTCTTCGCGCAATGCATCTTCACGCACGATGGTCTGGTCTTCACTGCGATGCAGCAGCGTGCTGGGCGGCAGCTTGTAACCCTGTACACTGCGCGGCGTAATCGTTACCGCTTTTAAATTTGTGTCTGCGCGTTCGCCGAAGGAGATGGTGTTTTCATGGCTGCTCGCTGGAGCTTCATGCACAGCGGGCGGGCCGGGGAACGGCACCACGCTGGCCACTTGTGCGGGCGCTTCTGCATGGGTCGGTTCATTCTCTTCTGACTG
Organism: uncultured Acidobacteriota bacterium; assembly: GCA_903932385.1. GTDB lineage: Bacteria > Acidobacteriota > Terriglobia > Terriglobales > Acidobacteriaceae > CAIZGA01. Next base: position 265 of record CAIZGA010000556.1, on the reverse strand, counting down.
CCACGTATTGGGCGCATGTATCGGCTGGTCAATCATCGGTGGTGTTGGGGGCAACGATGCTGCGGCAGCGGATGCAACTGCGGACTCAGCAACAAAACGTGCGCGTCCCATTTCCTGAGCGTGGGCCACGGCGGGCGTGACCTGTGCCGCGGTGTCAAAATCTTCCTCCTCGGCTTCCGTCTTGGGCTTGCGGCCAAAAAGCCGCTGCAAGAACGACGGCTTCTTCTCCGCAGCTTCTTCAACTGTTTCTTCGTATTCGCGGCGG
>CAIZGA010000555.1 GCA_903932385.1 uncultured Acidobacteriota bacterium | reverse complement strand
CTTCCTTGTACTGCACCGGCGCGCCCACCACTCCCTTGCGGCCGTCCTTGAAAATCGGGTTCTCGTAATTGTTGCTCGCGTCGTTGTGCCCGAAGTAGTAGTCCCAGTTGCGCTCTTCCACGCCATTGCGGATATGGATTTTTCCCACGATGCCCACCGCATATCCCGCCTGCTGCAGCAGTTGCGTGAACAGAGGAATATCTTCCGGCAGCGGCTTCTTCAACCCGCCATTCGACAGCGCACCGGTCGACCGCGAATACATTCCCGTCAACGCCGTCGCCCTCGCCGGCGCACACAACGCATTGGTGCAGAAGGCATTCGTGCAGCGCATGCCCTCGCGCCCGCTGCGGTCATGGTTCGGCGTCTTCACCAGCGGATGCCCGGCAATCGAAAGCGCGTCCGCGCGATGTCCCTCGCCGTAGAAGAAGACCAGGTTCGGCCGCTTCGTGCTGCCAGCTACCGCGGCCATCGCCTGCGCCGCGCCCAACTGGCTCGCCAACACGCCACCGGCCACCGCCGCCGTCCCCTGCAAAAACTCCCGCCGGGTCGTCTCGTTCTCGTGCTGCATCGCCTCGCTCAACTTCGTCTCTTCGCTCATTCAAAATTCTCCCGTGGGCCTGTCGTTTCCATCTTTTATCTTTTGCTCTTGCTCTTGACTCAATCCGCGATTGGCCGTTGACTCACACCCGTATTTGCCTTTGCCGTTGACTCACACCCGTACTTGCCTTTGACCTTATCCAGCTATTCGTCTTTGACCTTATCCAACATTGATCGGTGGAATCGGTGTTAGTCCTTTGACCTTGCATTCTCAAACACCGCCATCATACGTTGCCCATCTATCTCCGCGCGCGGAAAAATTCCCGCAGCACATCGCCGCATTCTTCCGCCATCACACCCGCCACCACTTCCACACGGTGATTCAACGCATCATGGTTCATCACGTCCAACGCGCTGCCGCACGCCCCCGCCTTCGGGTCCGCCGCGCCGTACACCAGCCGAGCCACGCGGGCATGCGTAATCGCGCCCACACACATCGCACACGGCTCCAGCGTCACATACAGCTCGCACCCATTCAGCCGATAATTTCCCACCGCGCGCCCCGCCGCCCGCAACGCCACCACTTCGGCATGCGCCGTCGGATCACTGTCGCGCAGCACGCGGTTCTGTCCCCGCGCAATCACCATGCCGCCCACCAGCACCACCGCGCCCACCGGAACCTCGCCGGCAGGCTCCGCCGCCCGCGCCTCCTCCAGCGCCTCCTGCATATATTCAATTGTCGATTCGGGTTCCATTCCTACGCCGGCTCCTGCTGCGTCGCGCAGTGCAGCGCGCCCAGGCCCCAGATAAAGTCCCCGCAATAAATCCCCACCACTTCATGCTGCGGAAAACATTCTGCAATCACATTCAGCGCCACGCGGTCGTTCGCGTCGTTGAAGGTCGGCACCAGCACCAGCCCGTTCGCAATGTAAAAATTCGCGTAGCTCGCCGGCAACCGTTGCCCTTCAAACACCACCGGCGCCGGCAGCGGCAGCTTCACCACCTTCAACGGCTGTCCGTGGCGCGTCCGCACCGCATGCAGCCGCTCCAGGTTCTCTTCCAGCGGCAAATGATTTTCATCGTGGATATTTTTTTCGACCACCGCAATCACCGTCCGCTCATCGGCAAACCGCGCAATGTCGTCAATGTGCCCGTGCGTGTCGTCGCCGGCAATCCCGCGGTGCAGCCATATCGTCTGCTCCACGCCCAGGTATTCGCGGAAACAATTCTCCAGCGCCTCGCGGCTCACTCCCGGATTCCGCTGCTGCACTTCGCTCAGCAAACATTCTTCCG
>CAIZGA010000554.1 GCA_903932385.1 uncultured Acidobacteriota bacterium | reverse complement strand
GTAAGACCGTGGCGATTCGGAATTCTGGTGGCCCCGAACGCCATTTTAATCAACGGCATTTTTAGCGGAGTGCTTTCCGGTCTGCTGCGGCAACAGGGCGTGAGCGAAGACCGCATCGGCCTTGAAATTTCCATCATCACTTTGCCCTCGGTCATTTATCTTTTGTGGGGCCCAATTACAGATTTCATTTTCCGCCGCCGCACCTGGGTGATTATCGGCAGCTTGCTGGGCGGCCTGCTGACGGCCAGCGCATTCCTCACGCGTCATCTGGCGGCAACGCCTGCCGTGCTGCTGATGTTTCTTGCCGCCGTGTGCGTGCAGTTGCTGCCGGCGGCGCTCGGCGGTCTGATGGGCAACATCAGCAGCGCGGTGGCGCGTCGCAAGGCCAGCGGCTATTACCAGGCAACTTCGCTGATGTCTTCTTCGCTCATCACCGGCGGCGTGCTGCTGGCGTCAAAACATCTCAGCGTTGCATCCATCGGCCTCTCGGTGGGCGCTGTGGTCGCGTTGCTGGCGCTGCCTGCGCTGTCCATTCCCGAGCCTGCCTACCAACCGCATCCAGATGGTCTAAAAAAAGCGCTCGTCGAAATTGTGCACGAGTTTCGCGCCACCATCGTTCGCTGGGAAGCTCTGCCGTATATCGCGTTGCTGGCAGCACCCATCAGCAGCGGTGCCATCATGTCGCTGATGCCCGGTCTCGCCCCCGACTATAACGTCAGCACCGAACAGGTGGCATGGATTAACGGATTCGGCGGCGGTGTTCTGGTGGCGCTGGGCGCTTACGTGGTCACTCTGCTGCCACGGTCTATTCGCGCCACGCGTTATTACATCGCATTCGGTCTGCTGAATGCTGGCTCATTGCTGTTTTTGTGGCTCGGCCCGCAGAGTCCGATCTCCTATTTCATTTCCGCGCCGCTTTATCTGTTCACCATTGGTGCCAGCTATGCGCTCTTCACAGCCGTGCTGCTGGATGTGATGGGACGCAGCGGTCGCAGCGGCAGCACGCGCTACGGCATCCTGAACGGACTCGGCAATATTCCGCCGGTCTATATGCCGGCGCTCGACGGACTCGGCTATAAACTCTGGGGCCCGCGTGGGCTTTCTGCGGTGGAAGCTGTCGTATGCGCCGTGGCCTCGCTGGGCATCTGGCTGTGGCTCGCTATTGCGGAACGCAACTCCACCCCGTCCCAGCATGCGTAATAAATATCGATATCACCGCGGATATCTTTCTTATATTTTTCAGGGAACTTCTCGACGCGGCCCTGCGTAAACCATTCCAGTGAGATGAACGGATTTGTCACCGTGCATGCATGGATTTTTCAGGCCTGCACGATTTATTGCGGGGCATCCGCAATCTGAGGTTCTGATGAGGAAGTTTGTACTGATTGCGGTACTGGGTTGTTTCGCGCTGGGCAACGCATATGCACAGAAAATTAACACATCCACCAGCTCCCAGACCTGTTCCGGTGGCACCACGTTATCCGGAACTGTACGTGATACAACGCTGGCATTGGTGCCGGGCGCGATTGTAGTTCTCGACGGCAAGTCGCAAACGGTAAGCGGCGATGACGGCACGTACAAATTCACCTGCGTTACCGACGGCACCCACAAGCTGAGCGGAACGGCAGAAGGTTTTGCCAAACATGAAATCAGCGTGACCACGCCGCACAAAGGCGAACAGCAGTTGGTGCTGCCGCTGGCCACAGTGGAGACCAATGTTCAGGTGGAAGCGGACAACGGCATAGATCCGGATGGCTCGGCCGCATCCACAAAAATCTCCGGCGATCGCCTGCAGACACTGGCGGACGATCCCGACGATCTGCTGACCGAATTACAGAACATGGCAGGTGCCGCCAGCGGCAATCCCGCCAACACCACCATCAAAGTGGATGGCTTTCAGGGTGCCAGCGCACTGCCGCCGAAAAGTTCCATCGCCTATATCAAGGTGAACCCGGACATGTTCGCCGCGCAGTACAACGACCCGCAGTTCGAGGGCGGCAGTGTGGAGGTCTACACCAAGCCCGGCCAGAAGGCGTATCACGGTGCCATCTTCACCACCAACGGCAGCGCGTGGGAAAACGCACGGGATCCCTTCGCACTCAGCAAGGCAGCCATCGGCAAACAGCGATACGGCGCAGAACTCTCCGGGCCCATCATGAAAACGGGCAGCGATTTTGCAATGACTTTTGAGCACCGCATCATCAATGACTTTGCCGTGGTCAACGCCATCACGCTGGACTCGAGCGGCAACCAGCAACCTACTATTGCCAACGTGCCAACGCCGCAAAGTCTGTGGCTGGGCACGGCACGCAGCGACTGGCAACTTGGCGCGAAGAACACGTTCATTCTCAGCTACAGTGCGAATGTAAATTCATTGAACAATCAGGGAGTGGGCGGAACCACACTGGCGCAGGCGGGATACAACGCCCAGACCTATGAACATATGTTCCGCGTCAGCAACGTCACCACAGCATCTGCCAGCCTGATGCATGAGACGCGCCTGAGCCTGCGCTGGGACGGCAATAATAATCAGGTGGAATCCACCGCGCCGCAGGTTGCCGTGGCCGGCGCTTTCACCGGTGGTGGTGCCAGCCTGGGTCCGGCGCAAGTGCATGAACTCAATATTGAGTTCGACGACGACGCCATCTTCACCACCAAGCACCACACCATCATGGCCGGCACGCAGATGATGATTTACAACGAGCACCAGCAGGTGACCAACAACTTCAACGGCACGTATACCTTCGGCGGCGGCACCGCACCCGTACTCGATTCGAACAACAATCCAATTTCCGGCCAGACGGAAATCATCAGTGGTATTGAACAATATCGCCGCGCGATTCTCGGCTACGCCGGCGGAACACCCACGGCATATTCGGCAGTCACCGGCACGCCGGGAGTTGCATTTGTGCAGGTGCAGAACGGCTTGTTTGTTCAGGATGACTGGAAGATTGGTCATGGCCTGCAGTTCAGCTCTGGCCTTCGTTGGACCACACAGAACTACCCCACCACACTCAACGGCGCAATGCCGCGGCTGGGTCTCATCTACTCGCCGGGAAAAAAGAACCTGTGGTCGCTGCATGCGCACTATGGCATGTACACCAACACCCGACCCAGTTCAGAAGAAGCCGCGCTGCTCGGCCAGGATGGCATTACCCACATCACCAGCACTATCTACAATCCCGTCTACGGCAATCCAACCTCGGGCAACCCGACGATGATTTCCAGCTACAGAACTCAGGCGCCGCACCTGACAGACCCGATGTGGGAAATTGATGAAATCGGTGGCTCACGCAGTCTGCCCAAGGGTTGGAACCTCAGTTTGGACTACGCCACCGGAGGCATCTGGAACGATATCCAGTCGCGCAATATCAACGCGCCACTGAACGATGTGCCCACCGGTCCGCGGCCAGGACCTGCGAACACGAACATCCTGCAGGAACAAAACTCCGCCAAGGGCCACGGCAACGCGCTCTTCTTTTCCGTGGAGCAGCACAAACTGAAGTATGTGCAGTTCTTCTTCGGCGGCGTGCGCGTCAATCTGAATTTCACCAGCGACGACAACATCAGCTCCACGCCGCAGAGTGCCACCAGTGAAGCCGGCGAGCTTGCACCGCAATCCGGCAACCGCCGCTGGAATTTATTCGGCAACGGAACCAATCATCTGCCGAAGAAAATTGACTGGAGCATCAACGGCTACGGCGGAGGCGATCTTCGCTACAACATCACCACCGGTTACGACAACAACGGCGATGGCGACTTCAACGACCGCCCCATGATTGCCGCGCCCGGAACGCCGGGTGCCGTGCAAACTCCCTACGGCCTGCTGGTGGATTCAGGCGGCGTCTCGGTCCTCCCGCGCAACCGTGGCGTCCAGCCCTGGCTCGTCTTCATGGATACGAACATGGAGCGGAAATTCACGCTCACTCGCAACAAGAAGGCCGAGCATCAGCAGGTGGTCATCTTCAACGTGCGTTCCTCCAACGTGCTCAACCACACCAATGTTTCCGCAGTGGGCGGAGTTCTAGGCTCGCCGCTCTTCGGTGTGCCGTATGCGGCTGAAAGCGGCCGCCGTGTGGAAATCGGCGCGCGCTACCAGTTCTAATGGCGATTTGCGGGCTGAATAATTCGGCCCGCATTTTCCACTTTCCTCTGCCAGTCGACCTCGCTTATACTTAATCGTGCCCATCCTGCACGTCCAATCAAAACATCCAAAAATGAGGTCGCGGACATGTCTGCAAAGTACATCTTTGTGACTGGCGGAGTTGTGTCGTCACTTGGCAAGGGGCTGGCGGCAGCCTCCATCGGTTGCCTGCTGGAGAGCCGCGGCCTGCGCATCAACCTGATGAAGTTTGACCCCTACCTGAATGTCGACCCCGGCACCATGTCGCCCTTCCAGCATGGCGAAGTCTTTGTGACTGACGACGGCGCGGAGACCGACCTCGACCTGGGCCACTACGAGCGCTTTACCCACGCGCGCCTCAGCCGCGACAACAACCTGACTACCGGCCGCATCTATGAGCAGATCATCACGCGCGAACGCCGTGGCGACTATCTCGGCAAGACGGTGCAGGTCATCCCGCATGTGACCAATGAAATTAAAGCGGCAATGAAAAAAGTTTCCGCAGACTGCGATGTGACCATCGTTGAAATCGGCGGAACGGTGGGCGACATTGAATCCCTGCCGTTTTTGGAAGCCATCCGCCAGATGCGCCAGGAACTCGGCCGCGAGAACACGGTCTTCGTTCACCTAACACTGGTGCCGTGGATTGCCGCCGCGCAGGAGCTGAAGACCAAGCCGACACAGCACTCGGTGAAGGAACTACTCTCCATCGGTATCCAGCCGGATGTTTTGCTCTGCCGTTGCGACCGACCGCTGCCGCGCGATATGAAGTCGAAGATTGCACTCTTCTGCAACGTGGAAGAGCAGGCTGTAGTTGCGGCCAAAGATGTGCCGTCGATTTATGAAGTGCCCGTTGGATTCGCGCAGGAAGGCGTCGACGCACTCATCCTGAAATATTTGCGGATTGATGCCGGTGAGCCGCAGCTGGACAAATGGCGCGACCTGCTGGAGCGTGCCTACAACCCGAAGGATGAAGTCCACATCGCCATCGTTGGCAAGTATGTGGAGTACGAAGACAGCTACAAGTCGCTGAAGGAAGCGCTGGTGCATGGCGCGCTCTCGCAATATTTGAAATTGAAAGTGACCTGGTTGGAAGCCGAAGGCTTGGAAACAAAAGATTCGAGCTATGAAGAGCAGCTGAAGGGCTACGACGGCATTCTGGTCCCCGGCGGCTTCGGCAAGCGTGGTATTGAAGGCATGCTGAATGCCATCCGCTACGCGCGCGAAAATAAAGTGCCGTACTTTGGAATTTGTCTGGGCATGCAGACGGCGTGCATTGAATACGCGCGCAACGTTTGCGGACTCGACGGTGCCAACTCCAGCGAGTTTGATCCTTCCACACCGCACCGCATCATCTACAAATTGCGCGACCTGATTGGCGTGGAAGAGATGGGCGGCACCATGCGGCTGGGTGCGTGGACCTGCGTGCTGGAACCGGGTTCGCTGGCGGAGAAGGCTTACGGCAAGACGGAAATTTCCGAGCGTCAT
>CAIZGA010000553.1 GCA_903932385.1 uncultured Acidobacteriota bacterium | reverse complement strand
GACCTGGGCAGCATCAAGCGGACCGGGTTTGCGACGCTGTACCAGGAGAAGCTGCTCTCGCTGGAAAAGAAATATCGCGGCGTGGAGCAGGAAGACGAAATCGTGGACATGTACCCGCTGTGCACGTTCGGGAACAATCCTGTGGCGGCATCGATTGATACGGCGTTGCATGGCTATCTGCCGGCGGCGCATGTGGACCATCTGCACCCCGACTGGGCGATTGCGCTGGCGGCATCGGCGAATGGCGTGGAGCGGATGGAGGAGTTCAACAAAAAGTTTGGACACAAGCTGGTGTGGCTGCCGTGGCAGAGGCCGGGATTTGAGCTGGCGCTGATGATGCGGAAAGCTGTGGCGGACGTGCCCGGATGCGATGGCGTGGTGCTGGGCGGACATGGAATCTTCACGTGGGGAGAGACGCAGCGCGAAAGCTACGTGAACACCATCACGATGATTGACCAGCTGGGGCAGTTTGTGGCCGAGCATGCGGCGAAGAAGAAGAAAGTTTTCGGCGGGCAGGTGGTGAAGCCGCGCAAGGACCGCGAAGTGCTGGCGCAGGCGGTGATGCCGGCGATCCGCGGCATGGTTTCCGGCAGCAAGCCGATGATTGGCAGCTTCTGCGATCTGGACGATGTGCTGGAGTTTGTGGATTCGGCGGAAGCGGGGCAACTGGCATATTTGGGAACGAGCTGCCCCGACCACTTTATCCGCACGAAGATTCGGCCACTGTTTCTGGATTGGAGTGTGAGCGGAACGACGGCGGAAGCGGCGGATGAGATTACGGCGATTCTGGCGGATGCGTTTGCGAAATACCGCGAGGAGTATGCGTCGTACTACATGCTGCACAAGGTGGAAAATTCGCCGGCGATGCGTGATGCGAACCCGACGGTGGTGCTGGTGCCCGGGTTGGGAATGTTCAGTTTCGGCAAGCACAAGATGGATGCGCGGGTGGTGGGCGAATTTTATGTGAACGCAATCCATGTGATGCGCGGGGCGGGATCGCTGGGCGATGGCAGTACGCCGAGCGAGTTGCCGCAGGCGGGACCGGCGGCGCCGTCGAGTGCGTTCAAAGTGCAGTCGAATTATGTTGCGTTGCCGGCGAGCGAGGCCTTCCGCATTGAGTATTGGAAATTGGAAGAGGCGAAGATTCGCCGCCAGCCGCCGGAGAAGGAATTGAGCCGGCGCGTGGTGATGGTGGTGGGCGGAGCCAGCGGCATTGGGCGCGAGACAGCGTTGATGGCTGCGGCGCGCGGGGCGCATGTGGTGGTGGCGGACTTGTCTGCCGAAGCGGCGGAGAAAGTTGCCGAGGAAGTGCGCGCGGTGGCGGGCAAGGAGCTGGCGGTTTCGACGGCGATTGATATCCGCAACCGGCAGTCGATACGCGCGGCGTTGCAGAAGACGATCAAGGCATACGGCGGGCTGGATATTCTGGTGAATACGGCGGCGCTGTTTCTGACTCCGCCAGAGGGCGCGGAGAATGAAGCCAAGCGCGATGTGCAGTGGGCGCTGACGCTGGACGTGAATGTGACGGCGAATTTTCTGCTGGCGGATGAAGCGAAGAAAATCTTCACGACGCAGGGAATACCGGCGAGCCTGGTGCTGACGAGTTCGGCGAATGCGGTGGTGGCCAAGCGCGGCAGCGAAGCCTATGACGTGAGCAAGGCCGCGGTGAGCCATCTGGTGCGCGAACTGGCGGTGGGTATGGCACCGCATGTGCGGGTGAATGGCATTGCGCCGGCAACAGTGGTGAAGGGATCGACGATGTTTCCACGTGAGCGGGTGAAGGCGTCGCTGGCGAAGTACGGCATTGCGTTTGAAGAAAGCGAGAGCGATGACGGCCTGCGGAATAAATTGGCGGCCTTCTACGCGGAACGCACACTGACGCATGTGCCGATTGATCCGAAGGATTGTGCGGCGGCGATATTGTTCCTGGGCGGGCCGTTGGCCCCTGTAACCAGCGGACATATGTTGCCGGTGGATGGCGGGCTATCGGATGCATTTCTAAGATAATCAACAGCAATCAACAACAGTGACGGAAGGGCAGCTAGCGGATGCGGGAAAGTTCCGGGCCACATAAGATTTCCAAAACGCACAGCGTGATTACAAAATCGCACAGTGTGAAGGGGAAAGCTCCGCGAGATAAACGCGCGGTGGTGGCGGTGGACCTGGGCGCGGAAAGCTGTCGCGTGAGTCTGCTGCGCTGGGCGGAGGTTGGGCCGGCGATGCAGCTGGTGCATCGATTTGAGAATGCGCCGGTGGAGCGGGACGGGCATCTTTTCTGGGACCTGAACAAAATTCTTTCCGGCGTGGCTGAAGGGCTGCGGCAGTGCGCGATGATTGCGGCCGAGGGGATTCGCGCGGTGGGCGTGGATGGCTGGGCGGTGGATTATGTCCGCGTGGGCGATGACGGGCAGCCGCTGGGCGACCCGCATTGCTACCGCGATGTGCGCAACGTGGCGGCTGAAGCGGCGGTGCACAAGGCGATGGCCCCGGAAAAATTGCGCGAGCTGACCGGCGTGCAGCTGATGCGCATCAACACGCTGTACCAACTTTATGCGGACAAGATTGCGGGGCAGAGTGCGGTGTGGGTGAATCTGCCGGAGTATGTGTTGTATTGGCTGGGCGGCAAGCGCGTGGCGGAATACTCGAACGCGACGCACACGGGTTTGCTGAAGCTGATGAAGAACCAGAAAGACGCGCCGCAGTGGTGCGATGAAATTTTTGAAGAGCTTGGGCTGCTGATGGAAGATGCGCCGGAGATTGTGGCGACGGGAACGGACATCGGCCAGCTGACGAATGATTTGAGTGTGCTGCATCCGTATGGCGAGACGCGGCTGATTGCGCCGGCCTGCCATGACACGGCGAGCGCGATTGCGGGCATACCGGCGACGGGGGATGACTGGGCGTACATCAGCAGCGGGACCTGGTCGCTGGTGGGGCGGCTGTTGGACAAGCCGGAGACGAGTGCGGAAGCGGCGCGGCTGAATTTTGCGAACCTGGGCGCGGCGGGCGGCCGGACCTGCTTCCACAAAAATGTGAACGGCATGTGGCTGCTGCGGCAGTCGCTGGAGTATTGGAAGAAAAAAGAGGGTCGCGAGTGGGACGTGGCCGAGCTGATTGCGGCGGCGGCGAAGTTGCCCAAGCCGAAGGCGCTGCTGGAAGTGGACGATGATGAGTTGATGCAGCCGGGCGAGATGCCGGTGCGGATGAACAAGCAGAGGAAGCGCAAGGGGCTGGAGCCGCTGGATATAAAGGCGGCGAATGCACCGGAGATTGCGGCGTTGATATTTCATTCGTTGGCGGCGCGGTATGCCGAGGTGCTGCGCGATGTGGAGCGGATCAGCGGGAAGAAGTTGCAGCGGTTGTATATTGTGGGCGGCGGCAGCCGGAATGAGTTG
>CAIZGA010000552.1 GCA_903932385.1 uncultured Acidobacteriota bacterium | reverse complement strand
CGGCTGGAAAAAATTTCCGCACCGCCGCCGGGCATGGAATCCACTCCGGCTTCGCGCATCGCTTTCAGCGTATCCACAATGGAGAGCTTGGCGCGCTTGGCCAGGAATGCTACTTCCACCATGGTGAAGGCTTTGATGTGCACCTGCGGGAAACGCTGCTTGAGGCCGCGAACCAAATCAAGAAAATATTCAAACGGCAAATCAGGATGCAGCCCGCCAACGATATGGAACTCGGTCACTGCTTCGCTGTAGCCGGAAGCAGCGGTCTCCCATGCCTCTTCCAGCGCCATGGTGTATGCGCCAGGCGCGTCTTTCTTGCGGCCAAAGGCGCAGAGCCGGCATGACGCAACGCATACATTGGTGGGATTGATGTGCCGATTGACGTTGAAGTAAGCAGTGTTGCCGTGCAGCTTTTCACGGACGTAATTGGCAAGCCAGCCGACGGCCAGAATGTCTCCGGTGCGATAGAGCGCAACGCCGTCGTCAAAATTCAGCCGCTCGCCGCGAAGAACTTTTTCCGCAATCGGCTGCAGCGATGGATCGCTGGTCTGAAAGGGATGGCTTGGCTGAGTGGACGGCATACTGGCTCCTTACTTCCATGATACTGCAATCGCGATGGGCTACTTCTGCGACAGCGGTTTTGAGGGCGAAGCCACCATGCGCGGCTGCACCACCATGCCGTCGTACAGCGTCGCGCCGATCAAGTGGTCGCCAACCGTACGCGCCATACGCAGATGCCAGCCCGTGTCCCACCAGAAGGTTTTTACGCCATCAGTGCCGACGGCGTAGACCATTCGGCCGCGACTGCCCTGCGTGATGAGGATGCGCGAATTCACATCATCAAAAAATAAACTGCTGATGTTGCTGACCGGAAAGTTAGGCACAGTACGCCATGTGAGGCCGCGATTGATGCTGTAGTACAGTCCCTCGCGGCCGCCAACCCAAAGTTGCCCGCGATTATCCAGCGTGAGGCAGGTGAGTTGCGTCAGTTCGGTGGGCCATGGAACCGTACGCAATGTGCTGCCGCCATCGGTGGAGATGCGCAAATCATGCGCGCCACCAAGAGCAATAATTCCATTGCTGACGCTGATGAATCGCCAGTCTGTGCCACGTGTGCCAGAAAGCCACTGCCATGTTGTTCCGGCTGTGCGGCTCAGCAGCACGCCATCATGAGTTGCCGCGTAGACAAGATTCTCATCCACTTGGATGGCGTAGACCGGGCCATCATAAGTGACCAGACCGGTTGTAGAAGTCAGCTGCCGACCACGTGCTGCTGCCTCGCGAATCTGCGAAGAAGGCACCCAGCCAGCGTCGCTCCAGCGGGCGATGCCGTGATTCGTGCCGGCAAGAATGGTTCCGTCCGGCGCCTGGCCCAGCGAAAATACATCGCGGCCTTCCAACCCGATGCTGCGCTGCGTCCACGAAAGCCCGCCATTCTCACTGGCGAATACGCCGCCGGCCTGCTTGTCATTCACCACGCCTACATAAACGCGTGCCGGGTTGCGAAAGTCGGAGACGTACGCGGTGATCTGGCGCTGCGTAAATCCGCGGTTGGATCCGTGGAAAGTGAAACCACCATCGGTACTGGCAAGTACGCCACTGTGGTCGGTAGCGAGCAGCACATGGTCAGGCTCGGTCGGGTCCACATATACATCGTTCACGATGACGTCGGTGCTCGTAGTCGTCATCCATTTGCTGCCTGCATCGGAGGTGCGCCACAGGCCTTCAGTCGTTCCTGCGAAAACGATATTCAGATGCTTGGGGTCCTGCATCAGTACGCGTGTGCGACGCGCGGCTGAGGGAATGCCCTGCACCTTCACGAATTCATTGCCAGCGTCGAGGCTCTTGTAAATTCCCGAGCAGGCGCTGAGGTAGACAACATCCGGGGTCACCGGATCCAGGATGATGGAGAAGACATCGGAATCGTCAATGATGCCGTGTTTGATATTGAACCAGTGTGCGCCGCCATCCACCGTCTTCCACGGCAAGTGCCAGGTGCCTGCGTAGATTACATTCGGATCGCGCGGATCAATCGCCAATGATTCCACTTCATGAATTTCTGCACTGGCAAGCGGCGAAATGCGCTCCCACGTAACACCGCCGTCGGCGCTACGAAAAACTCCGCTGAGTGCACCGGCAATAACAATTTTTGGATTGGAAGGCGAAATTGCCAGCGAGCGAATGGACTGGCCAAGCATCTGCGCGCTTTGCGACCAGGTACGGCCGCCATCGTTGCTGGAGAAGATGGCGCCATCGGTGTAATCCACCACCCATGTACCGAGAATGAGATGCTGCGGATTCGAAGGATCCACAACAATGTTGTCGATCACCTGATTGTCATGTCCGCCGGGTTGCGCCAATCGCGCCCAGCTGGATCCGCCGTCGTGCGACTCATACAGCCAGCCGTATACCGTGCCCAGATAGATATGGTTGTGGTCGGTCGGGTCCACTGCAAAGCTGCGGGCATCGCCGCCATCGGGGCCGACAGAAATCCAAGAAACCGCATGTGCGGTAAGCGGCATCAGCCACAAAACCAGAGACAAAGTGAAGCAGGCTACCGATCGTGCCGCCGCAAATTTACCAGCATTCGAATTGAATTTCATTCCTTGCAGCGAGACATCCTTGTACGTGGGATTGAGTATTTCAATTATTGAAGATACCGGGGAAAAAGAAAAGGCTGATGGAGAAAATCCATCAGCCTTCCCAGTTCGTGTTGGATACAGGTTACTTGATCGGCTTGCGGTCCTTGGCCTTCACTTTGGCCTCATCCACAGGCGTCAGACCAGCGGTGTTCAGCGTGGCTCCAGTCGGTACCAGCGT
>CAIZGA010000551.1 GCA_903932385.1 uncultured Acidobacteriota bacterium | reverse complement strand
GGCTGCCAGTACGCGTTTTGGTTATTTACCGTTTGCGGAGGCGCATAGGTGTTCTGTCCCTGCATCACCATCGCAAAGAATATCCACCCAACCACCAGCGCCATTGCACTGCGCACTTTCACATCCACTCCCCATCGCCCACGCCTGCATTCACACCAGAAGTTGCCTTCGCGCTCTTTACCCGTTGCCACTGCGTAATCGCCTGCACCGAGTCCGGCCCACATCCCACCAGATATCTCTGCCCCCAACACTCCACCAACTTCAGTTCGCGTTTGCCGCCCAGCGCCAGCGTCTCCACCACATGCATTCGCCGCACCGGTGCCGGCTGCCTCATACTGCGGATCCAATGCAGCACCACCCCCGCCAGGCCTTTGTTGGCGTAGTCCACACCGCTCCATGCATCACTGTGCGGCATGCGGTGTTGCATCTCGCTCTTGCCCATCTCTCTGCCCACAATCTGCAATCGCCTGTTCATCGCTTCCTCAACCCAGCATCGTCAAACGTACGGCAATTTGTTGTCCCACCGTTTCAAACTCCGCCCAGCACAGTTGCACTCCATCGCAACAGAGCGGCACGTCCGCAGTCCCCAGCCAATTGGTCTGCACCACAGTCTTCACTTCCAGCGCCAACAAATCGCGAACACAAAACTTTCGCAGAGGCACCACCACATCCAGCGCGACAGGCAGACCGCCCAACAATTCCCATGCTGGATGCGACTCCGGAAAATCCTTAGCATCAACTTCCGCAACTCCACCGAGATTCGCCAGCGCAGCTGCCTGCTGGTTTACCAGCGCCGTCTGTTCCATCGGAGATATCGTTGCCATCGCCGCCATTACCTCTGCACCAGAAATTCCGTGAAGTAAATTTCTTTCACCTTCAGTTCCGGGTCCACTTTGTTCAGCGAATCAATCAGCGTCTTCTTCAGCGCCTCTTTTCCATCCACCGCCAGCAACGCATCGGCCGACTGGTTCGAAAGCACCGTCAGAATCGTGTCCCGCATCTCCGCCTTCTGCTGCGCGGCTTCGGGATCAGCCTCACCCTTGGCTTCTGGTTTCTTGTCAGATTTTTTATCTGCTGCCGGTGCCGTCACCTTCAACACCAAAGTAGTGCGCAGATAACTGTGCCCACCTGCATCAGCCAGATTCACCAGGAAAGGCTCCAACGTAACCGGGATTGTCGGCTCCGGCTTCGCGGCCACCATCACCACCTGTGCCTGCGCGCCGCCCAGTTTCCCGCTATGCATCAAGAAGAAAATCACGCCGCCGCCCACCAGCCCTGAAGCCAGCAGGCTGCTCAGTATCGGCACAAGGATGTTGGTCTTGTGGGCCGCGGGAGCAGCGGCCGCTTTTTCGTTGGGTACTGTAGCTGTAGTCGCCATACCGCCAACACTGCATTCAGGCGGCCAGTATGGCGCTGTCTATATTAAGGTATGCACAGAAAAATCAGGGCGACAGGACCGCGCTTACTACCCGTTGCCCATCGCCCTGCCGTGTTCAACTTAATTCCAACTCAACT
>CAIZGA010000550.1 GCA_903932385.1 uncultured Acidobacteriota bacterium | reverse complement strand
CGACGGCAAGCCAGTCAGGGTGCACATCATAAACGTCCTGGTAGGTTGCGTGGGGATCAGTCCTCGCCAGAACAACCATGTTCTGTTTGCGACAACCCTCCACCAACTCCGCATAGAATTTTTCATGGCCGGGCAGCCATTGGCTGCGATGGTGAAACGGAATATCCGTTGGATAGAATGCCACCACGCCGCCGGCGGACAGGCAGGCCCCATCGGCATGGATGCGGCGGAAATAGTCCAGCCAGAACCCAACATCCATCTTCGCCGGATCATCTTCGGTCAGATTCAACTGGGCCCACCGCATGGGGCGGTCAAACCAGTCTGCATCGCCGCTTATCAATGGTGCCGCACCGCCGGCTGCGCTCATCGCAAAGGAAACTGCTGCGGTTTGCTGTAAAAAATCCCTGCGCGTAATCATCTCTGGCATCACTCCATACCCGCCTATTGCCGCGGGATCACATCATTGCGCCATAGTATCTATAGGGAGTTGAACGAATCCTATCGATTCATGTCAATTAGTAAATCCGTGGAACTTCCCGGCCCCGCGATGCGTACTCTACACATTGCCCTGTCACGGAGGAATTGTGTTGAAAAATCATTGTCTTGCTATCTCTGGGTGTCTATTAGCGGTCATCCTGCCATTCTGTAGCGGCGGCCAGACACTCGCTCAGCAGCCACCTGCCACTGCACAGCAGACCACCTTTGCCGTTGCGGTCATTCATCCCAGTGCAGCGCCAGTTCCGTTTGTTCATGACGGAAAAACTGAGATATCTCCAGACGCGTTGGTGATGCAAGACGTCACGGTTGCCACTTGCATCAAGTGGGCCTATCACGTGCAAGATAGCCAAATCATTGGCCCAGACTGGCTTCGCGCAGATCATTTCGACATTACCGCCAAAACTGACGGCCCCGTGGCACGCGAACAGATGAAGCTCATGATGAAGACCCTGCTTGCTGATCGCTTCAACCTCAGCTTCCATCAGGAAACAAGAATGCTGAAGGCCTATGCCATTGTTCGCGTAAACAAGACCCCAAAACTGAAGCCGGCAGCCGTTGATGCATACTCGAGCATTGAGAATTCGGAGATAGGCTTTGTCGCCAAATCCACAACCCTGAAGGAATTTGCCGACTACATTGCAGATCCAATGAAGTCGCCGGTCATAGATGAAACCGGGCTGGCCGGCAAGTATGATTTCTCCGTTGATTTCACTCCATACCTGCCCACCGATGCAGACAGTGTCCGTCCTAACGTCATCAGCGTGATGATGAGTGCTTTCGAAGGAGAGCTTGGACTTAAGCTTGAACCGCGCAAACTCTCGGTCAATGTACTCATCATCGATCATCTCGATAAACCCACTGCCAACTAAATTGGCATACTTCTTGTCGATCTTTTCTCAGCAACAATCACAACTAATTGGGTGAGGGGTGGTTGAGCTGATCGATAACAACGATTTCCGTCTTACCTTTCGCGGGCACAAGCTTTAGCCCGAGTTGTTCGCGAAGTACTGTAAAAAGTGACGCGTCGGTTGAATCAGGCGACTCCTCGGGCGCCCACTCAATGCGGAAATCGTAGGTGCCTTTTAGCCCCGTGTGGTCTTCAACAGGGCGGCCTGCCTGCCTACGAAGACCTGCCGCAATATCGGTCAAGGACATATGCGTAACGCTAAGTGTCGACTTGCTGCCATTGGAATTTGAACTCATATTTGGCGTGGCGGTATCGGCACTCAGCTTAAGAGCGGGGCCTAATTTTGCAGCACTATAGTTCTTATCAAGCTCAAGCCAGTAGACCGGGCCCTCTTTCGCATCTT
>CAIZGA010000549.1 GCA_903932385.1 uncultured Acidobacteriota bacterium | reverse complement strand
CCGGTCGGCATCACCAGCACGATCTAAAAACGCCTTCGCTGCTTTCTCCAGCAGCGGCAGTTTGATGCGCGTGGCCGAAACAAACTCCGCCTTCGCTTGCGGCGCGGGTAGCAATGCCAGATCGCTATCCTCCAGCCAACCATCTCCCGCCAGCATTTCCAAACTAATCAGCAGTGGATTGCCGGCGAAAGCCGACAGCGCAGCGTAGGGAGAATTTCCATAGCCCGTGGGAGAGAGCGGCAACACCTGCCACACACGCTGATGCGCGGCTGCAAGAAAGTCCGCAATCACATACGCGGCAGGGCCGAAATCTCCGACCCCACCGCGTGATGGCAATGATGTGATGTGCAGCAAAATACCGGAAGCGCGATCGCCTTGTTCGCGATCTGTGGGAGTCTGGCTGGTCATCTCTCCGCTTCCTCCCGGTACGTTTGTAGCCCGGTTACTTCTGGCCGAGCGGTGCCTGCTCTGCCGCGACTGCCTTGCTGTAAACGATGGAGCCGGTCTTGGTGTACTGGTCCATCACGCCGCTCAGGTAAACCTGAAAGAGCTGGTTGCGTGCCTGGCCAAGAATCTGCTCGCGGGTGGATTCAAACTCCTTCGCGATTTCATCCGGCGTCGGCGACTGCTTCTGCGTCACTTCCAATACGGCGCCATTTTCACTTGCCTGCAGTGCCTGGCTAATCTGTCCCGGATCCAGTGAGAATGCCACGGACGCAGAACCGGTCATCGGGCCCAGATCGCCGGCCGTGCCATCGCGCCCCAGCAGGTCGGTGGACTTCACTGTTGCGTGGAATTCTGCGGCGGCCTTCTTCAGGTCGTTGAGTATGTGTGCGCGTGCTGCCAACGCTGCGGTCTTCTCCTGCACTAACTGCGGCAGTTTCTGATCGCGATAGTCCTTCAGGATCGTGTCCTTGTATGCGTCGAAGGCCGGTGCGTGTGCGGGGTTGATGCCTACTACCTGAAATACTGCGAGACCTTCGCCAGTGGAGGCAAACTGCGGAGCCGTATTCTGTGCCGTGGTAAAGGCTTTGGCCAGCAATGCCGAACCATCCGGCAATCCGCTGATGATACCGGCCTGCGGTACGAAGTCGGTGGTCACAACCTGCAGATGATGCGCTTCCGCAGTCTTGGCCATGCCATTCTTTTGCGCTTCGTCGGCAAGCTGCTGAGCAAAGGTCTGCTCTGCCTGACCGACATTCTGCTGCTGCAGAACAGCCTGAATCTGTTCCTTCTCTTCATCCAGAGAATGCGTCTTGGCAGGTGTCTTCGAAATCAGCTGGATGATGTGGTAGCCGAAGCTCGTCTTCACCAGACCGGAAATCTGTCCGGGGTTCATGCCATAGGCGGCTTCTTCAAACTCTGGCGCAAAGGTTCCCTTGGGAATGTTGTCGTACTCGCCGCCCTTGTCTTTGCTGCCCGGGTCGTCTGAAAACTTCTTGGCGAGGTCGGCAAAGTTGCCGCCGTTGTGCAGCTGGTTCAGGATGTCCTGTGCCTTGGCCTTCGCGGCATTGTCGGTCGCCGAGTCTGCACCCTGCGGCACCTGCACCAGAATGTGACGCACACTGATGGTTTCTTTCTCTTTGTATTCCTCAATGTGCTGGTTGTAATACGCCTGAATGTCCTGCGGCGTAACCTGGCTTGCGCCGGTCGGCAGATTCGTTGCATCAAACGCAATGTATGTAATTTTGCGCTGCTCAGGAATCGCATTCGCGTAGCGCGCCTGATTCTGCTTGAAGAATCCCTGCAGGTCGGCGTCAGTCGGCTTGATGGTCTTGGCCACATCATCGCTGGCAATGATGGCGTAATCAAACTTGACATTGGTGGACTGCTGCAGAATGCTGCTGCGAACTTCGTCATCACTGACAGTGGCTGCGCCGGTTACCAGAGACTCCAGCCGCTGAATTTCCAACTGCTGTCGGATGGCGTCTTCAAAGTCGGCAACGCGCATGCCAATCTGGTTCTGCACCAGGGCTTCATATTTGTCGGGGCCGATGAACTTGCCTTCGGGGAAAAACAGCTGACCCAGTTCCCCAACCTTCAGGAAGTTCTGCACATCGGCATCGCTGACCGCCAGGCCAAGCTTGTCGGCCTGAATGCGCAGGATCTTTCCGTAGATGACCTGCTGCGCGGCCTGCTTCATCAGCACAGGCTTGTAGAAGTCCGGAATCTGCGACTCCGTCATGTTCTGCTGGCGGAGCATGTTGCTCAGCTGCATGTTGACTTCTTCAATCTTCACGTCAGTGCCGCCGCCCAACAGGCGCGCAATCCGCGTGGTTGGCCGGATGGTGGCGTATACATCAGGGTTGCTGGAAGCAGTGTCGCCGATGCCGGGCACAAGGGTGATGACCATGGAAATCACGGCGCCGCCGATGATGACAGCAAACAGGAT
>CAIZGA010000548.1 GCA_903932385.1 uncultured Acidobacteriota bacterium | reverse complement strand
GTACTGCCGTGGGTGGCATTCATGATGATGACCATACTTGGCATGGGCGGCTTTGCAGCGGATACAGGACGCGCATATTTCTACTACCGCCAGCTGCAGGCATCCACCGATGCTGCGGCACTGGCTGCTGCGGAAGCATTGCCCAGCACCTCTGCCTCGACGGCAGCTTCCAGCTACGGCGCAGTTTCTGGCGGTGCCAATGTTATCTCCGGACTGACCGTGACCATGCCAACCGGCTATCCATTGCTGGAGTGCCTGACCACGTTGAAGAACATGGGTATGGCCTGCTCCGCTCCTGCCAATGCAAATGCAGTGCAGGTGAAGCAGACCGCAACATTGCCGATGTACTTCGTCAGCATGCTGGGCATCAAGACCGTCACCATGTCGGCCGTCTCCACGGCTTCCATGCGCGGCTCTGCGGCAACGCCGTACAACGTGGCCATCATTGTAGATACTACGCAGTCAATGAATGACACCGACAGTGACAGCCAATGCAGCACCTCGCGAATTTCCTGCGCGTTGAGTGGTGTGAAGACGCTGCTCTCCAGCCTCGATCCCTGCTCGGCAAGCCTGTCGAGTTGCGGCACGGTAACACAGACTGCCGGCAGCTCTACAGTCATCGGCAGCGGAACAGTTTCAAATTCCGTCGATCGCGTAGCCTTGTTTGTCTTCCCCAATCCGACGATGAACACGGCCATCTACGACTACGATTGCAGCTCGACGAATCCGACAAATATTGCCTATACATTTCCATCGACTACTGGAACAACGTATGCGCCTTCCGGTTCCGGCGTTGCTACGTATGAAGTCATTGGCTTCTCCAGCGACTATCGCACTTCAGATACGTCGACCTCGCTGAGCAGCACATCGTATCTTTCCAAAGCAGTTGGTGGCGCAACGGGATGCACGAGCCCCATGACGGCCGTCGGCGGCGAAGGCACGTACTATGCCGGCGTTATCTATGCGGCGCAGGCTGCGCTGGTGGCGGAACAAAAAGCCAATGCCGGATCGCAGAATGTCATCATCATCATCTCGGACGGTGATGCCAGCGCCAGCAGCAGCCAGTTGAACACCAGTGCCAGTGGTTACTCGGCAACTTCCGGCACATATCCATCGCAAACCGACCAATGCGGCCAGGCGGTGGTTGCCGCCAAGGCAGCCACAACGGCCGGCACGCATGTCTACACGGTTGCGTACGGTGCAGAAGCATCCGGGTGTTCGACGGATACTTCCGGTACGTACAAAGGCATCACGCCCTGCGAGACGATGGAAGATATGGCCTCGGCCCCGCAGTATTTCTTTTCGGACTACACGGCCACCGGCGGCACCAGCAGTTGCATCTCCGCTTCGCAGCCGACCACGAACCTGAACCAGATTTTTGTGCAGATTGCCGGCGACCTGACGGTATCGCGTTTGATTCCGAACGGGACGACTTGAGTAGCTGCGGCGACCCGATTCATTCATCCCCGGCGAATTGCTTAATTCAGTTCGTCGGGGATAATCAGTAATACTTCCACATCAGTGTTCTGGCCGTTTTCTACCGCAGGCCGAAACTGCCACTGACGCAGCGCATCCAACACAAATTTTTCCTGGGAAAACTGCTGCGGAGAAACTACCGCCAGCGTTTCAAAGCGGCCGTTCTTATCCACAAAGCCGTGGACCATGACGGCGTCGGCGTTGATGTCATCGGGCTTCAGGTTGGGGCGCATGATGTCATACGGCCAGGGCGCGGTGATTTGCGCATCAGTGCCGATTGCGGCTGCTGACTGTGCGCGCGGCAGCGAATACTGCAGGATCCAACTCTTCGCCAAGCCCACATGCACGTAAACCGTGTACGGCATTCTGCCACCCCAGAGCGAGCTTGCCTCGGGGAACTCATCCTCCAGCGATGCACCCATCACCACAACGCCATACTGCCCGTTCTTCGGCAGCGTGATGCGGTCGGTGCTCTGCGCTGCCTGGTTGAGTGCATCCTGCCCGGTCGTGCCTGGTGCGGAGGAGAGTCCTGCTGCGGTGCCTGTAGCGTCGCCAGTTGTAGCTGTGCCGCCTGTGCCGCTAGTGCCAGAGCCGACGGTGGGATCCGTACCTGTGCCGCCCAGAGTGCCACCACCGCCTGCTGTGGCCGTGATGTTTGCCGGTGTGGATGCGATGCCGGCATCACCCAGATGAATTTCAGAAATTGCAGTGGAGGAAGATGTCGGCGCGGAGGTGGTGTTCAGCGTGACAGGCGTTGGAGTGGCAGCGGGGGCAGTGTCTGCAGCCGGCAATTGCGGCTGCTGGTCTGTGGGCCGCTGTGGAGTGGAAGACAAAGCCACCACCAGATTTCTGGTGGGCAACTGCGGCATCGCGGTTGAAAATTCTGCCGGTGAAAGTTTTACTTCTGCGGGCGCGGCGGAGGCATGCGGAACAGCAATCGTCGCCTTGGTATCGGCCAGCACGACGGGCTGTGGCGTCGGCGGAGTGATGTGTTCGGTGGGCGGCGCGGCGGGTGTAATGGTGGCCGCATTCTCTACTACGACCTTGTGTTCAATCGGCAGCGATGCCGGCAAGGATGCTTGCGCCATGGGTTGCGTCGGCGGTGGCGCCGCCGGTGCAGATTTCGCAATCTCAAGCGGTGCCGGCGTTGCGGGTGCGTTGGGAACGCTCAGCTTTTGCGATGCATGCATAGCGTGCACCGCCGGGTGATGCGTTGCGAAATGTACTGGCACACGTTGCGGAACTGGTTCCGGTTTATCCAGATTCAACACATGCACGGTGGTGAGCTTGGCAGAAAGTTTGTTGTTCACCTGCGGCACATGAATCATGAGCCAGAGGGAAAACAGGCCGAGCAGGGCGGCATGTGTCGCGATGGAAACGGAAAAAGAGACCGAGAGCCGGCGCGGCGGTTCTGGCTCAGAAAACAGCGTGATGATTCGCGCAGAACTCATAATCAGACCGGGAGCGGGTAAGGAAATAACCCGCATCTAGAGGAATGATACCCAACAAAAACCTGTAATAACCGGAATTACAGGGGGTAACCACAATACTAACGGGGTAATACATTGACAAACAGTAGCGAAAGCCGCAAGGTAAACCACGTGGGACATTTCTAGCCTCATGAATCCATTGAGTTAAGCGGTGCCCCGACGCTGATGGCCGACTTTCATCTTTGGGAGCGGCATAGTTGTAAGACGATTAACGGAAGGCGGAACTGCCCAGACGGGCGGATCCATCGGGACATTCGATGAACCGGAGAATGGCGATTATTTTGGGTGTGGCGTTTTTCATTGCGCTCATCTGCGCCTATTTCGTTTATCGAATCGGCAGCGCCAACATGGCCGCCATCAAGCAGAAACCAACTACAACCAGTGTTGTCGCCGCAGCGCGTGACATCAAAATTGGCACCGTGCTGAGTGCAAGCGATTTGACGGTGACGCAGATTGCCGGTGCCGTGCCGAAGGGTGTGATTCTGAAACCTGAAAATGCTATTGGTCGCGGCGTGCTGTCGGACATCTACCAGGGCGAACTGGTGGAAGACAACCGGCTGGCAGCGAGCGGCTCGGGCGGCGGTCTGGCTTCCACAATTCCTCCGGGCATGCGCGCCTGTGCGGTGAAGGTGGATGACGTAGTTGGCGTCTCAGGATTTGCAACGCCGGGCATGCGCGTGGATGTGCTCATCGCGGGCAACCCACCGAACGCAACCGGCAGCAGCAGCACGCAGGTGAAGACTCTGCTGCAGAACATTGAAGTGCTATCCGCAGGAACCGATATCCAGCGCGATACCGCCGGGCCAAAGCAGGTGCAGGTGGTCAACTTGCTGGTCACGCCGGAACAGGCAGAGCTGCTGAGCCTTGCGAATACGCAGGCACGCATCCAGCTGGTGTTGAGAAATCCTCTGGATACAAAGATTCAGCCGGT
>CAIZGA010000547.1 GCA_903932385.1 uncultured Acidobacteriota bacterium | reverse complement strand
GGTCGATCTTCACCCTGACCAAGTGCATTCCGTCTTCCATCTCGGCCTTGTTGGACAGGAACGGCAGCAACGCTTCGGCCCCTTCGTCCAGTTGAATGCCGGTGGACTCTTCGATCAATTGGACTTCTTCGCCGGTCAGCATCAGGATTTTTTCACGAATGATTTCTGCGGCGAGAAAGCGTTCCGGTTGGTCTGTATATTGCCCCCGTGGAAAATATCGCTGGCCCTCGGGCAGGTACGCAAGAATTTGATTGGTGAGTACATCCAGCCCTTTGCGTTTGCGTGCGGAGATGGGAATAATTTCCGCAAACTTGCGCTTGGCCGACCAGTACGCAATCAGCGGCAGCAGGTCTGCGGGACTCACCATGTCAATCTTGTTGAGCAGCAGAAATACCGGGCAGTCCAGCTTGGCGATGAGCTGCATAGTGAAGGCATCTTCATCTTCGGATTTGGCGCGCTTGCCGTGTGCCGCAGTGTCGCCTGCCTCGGGTAGCCGCCGGGTTGCATCCACCAGCAGCATCACAATGTCGCGCGACTCCAGCGCATCGTTCACTTCCTGCATCATGCGTTTATCCAGATGCGTGGACGGGCGATGGATGCCGGGCGTATCCACAAAAACAATTTGCGCCGGCGGATGACCGGGTACGCCTTTTTCTTTTTTCTGCGCGGCAAGTTCCAGCACGCCAAGAATGCGTGTGCGCGTAGTTTGCGGCTTGTGTGTAACGATGGCGACCTTCTCGCCGACCAGTGCATTCAGCAGCGTAGATTTTCCTGCGTTGGGCCGACCGATGATTGAAACGAATCCTGATTTAAGCGCCATACCTATGCCTCCATCGTGCCGGAGTAGACGGCCATGCCGGCCACTGCGTCCACGCCCATTGCATCCAACGCGTCCACTTCTGCACGTTCACGAATTCCGCCGGCGACGATGAGTTGTCTTGCCGTAGTCGCACGCAGGATTGCAGCAACATTGATGGGGAATCCCTGCATCGTGCCTTCCGTATCCACATGCGTGTAGAGAAATGCCGAGCAGTACGGCTCCAGCCAGGTGACGGCTTCTTCCGGCGTGAGCGCAACATTTTCTTTCCAGCCCTTTACTGCAACGCGCCCATTCTTCGTGTCCACGCTGAAGACCAGAACCTCTTCACCCAGTGCGGCGTTCATCTCTTTTGCGAAATCAGTATTGATGCCAGCTTCACTAAAGAGTGATGAGCCAAAAATAACTTTCTTCGCGCCCGCGTCCAGCAATGCCTTGGCCTGCTGCGCCGTGCGGATGCCGCCGCCCACCTGGCAGGGCAGCCGCTTGCAGATCATCTCAATCAACGCGCGGTTGTCGCCCTGACGCATTGCCGCGTCCAGATCAATCAACTGCACCAGCGGATATTTGCTGAAACGATTAATCCAATAATCAAAGTCGTCAAACGAGAGCTTCAACTTCTCGCCCTGTACCAGCTGGACGATTTTTCCGCCCATCAAATCTATCGAAGGAATTAACATGGGAGCCTCATAGCGACGCCGGCGCGTTGGATTTCTGCTTTCAATGCGCGACTGTCTGTAATGCCGAAATGAAATATGCTGGCTGCAAGCGCTGCATCGGCACGGCCTCGGCCGAATACATCAGCAAAATGTTGTGCGTTGCCGGCGCCACCGCTGGCGATGACAGGAATCTGCACGGCCTCACTGACGAGTGCAGTCAACTCACAGTCAAAACCATTGCGCGTACCATCCGCATCCATGGACGTGAGCAGAATTTCTCCAGCGCCACGCTGTTCGGCCTCGCGCGCCCACTCGACAACTTTGCGTCCCGTGGGTTTGCGACCGCCGCTCACGTAGACCTCGGCCTCGCCGACAGGGTCCGTTGCATTGGCAGTGCGCCGTGCATCAATCGCGACAATCACCGCCTGCGCGCCGAAGCTCTGGCCGATTTCATCAATCAATTCAGGACGTGCAATGGCAGCGGAATTGATGCTGACTTTATCTGCACCAGCGTCGAAGACAGCTGCGGCATCATCTGCCGTGCGAATGCCGCCGCCAACGGTGAAGGGGATGAAGAGTTCGCGCGCTGTGCGCTGCACTGTGTCGATAAGTGTGCCGCGGCCTTCGTGCGTGGCCGTGATGTCGAGGAGGACGATTTCATCTGCGCCGCCGGCGGCGTGCCGGTGCGCCAACTCGGCCGGGTCGCCCGCATCAATGATGTCTACAAACTGGATGCCCTTCACGACGCGGCCGTCGCGAACGTCCAGGCAGGCGATGATGCGTTTGGTCAGCACTTATAACTCCACAAAATTCTTCAGCACGGTCATTCCAACGGTGCTGGATTTTTCCGGATGAAATTGCACGCCCATCACGTTGTCACGCTCCACGGCAGCAGTGAAGGGCGCGGAGTAGGTTGTCTGCGCCGCCGTGTCCGCAGAAACCGGCGCGCGCCATGAGTGTGTGTAGTACACGAAGCCGCCCTCTGGAATTCCGCGCAACATTTTTGAATCGGAGCGTAGTGAGTCGAGCGAGTTCCAACCAACGTGCGGCGATTTAATTCCGGCAGGGAAGCGTTCACACATTCCTGTAAATGCGCCGAGTCCAGGAGTCTCCGGAGCTTCGGTGCTGCCTTCGTAGAGCCACTGTAGTCCAACACAAATTCCCAGGAACCATGCGCCTTTTGTGATACTCTCGCGCACGGCCTCGGTCAACCCGCCATTAGCCAACCGCTGCGTGGCACGAAAGTGGCCCACGCCGGGCAGCACAATCTTTGCCGCACGCCGAACTACTTCCGGGTCGGCGGTAACTTCTGCATCGGCGTGCAAGTAACGCAGAGCTTTCATCACGCTGGTCAGGTTGCCCGCCTTGTAGTCGATGACTGCGATCACAGCAAGCCCTTTGTGGATGGCAACATTTCCTTCATTCGCTCATCGCGGCTGCATGCGGCGCGCAATGCGCGGGCAAACGCCTTGAAGAGCGCTTCAATCTTGTGGTGATTGCTACGGCCGTACATTGTCTTCAGATGAACGTTGGCTCGGGCACCGCGCGCGAAGCCTTCAAAAAAATCGAAAACAAGTTCGCTCTGCAGATCGCCGACCAACCGCACCTTCACTTTGTCGTCCACCACGCAGGCCACGCGACCGGAAAGATCCACCGCGGCAATGCCGAGTGTCTCATCCATCGGCATCAGAAAATATCCCGCGCGCATGATTCCTTTTTTATTGCCGAGCGCTTTGTCGAAAGCCTCGCCCAGCGCGATGCCGACATCTTCCACGGTGTGGTGCTGATCTACGTCGAGGTCACCGGCGCAATTCAGTTGCAGGTCGAATCCGCCGTGGCGCGTGAACAGCTCGAGCATGTGATCGAAGAAACGAATTCCAGTAGAGACTTTATAGATGCCGGTGCCATCAACATTTAGACGCAGTTGAATCTGTGTTTCCGTGGTGATGCGCTTGATGGTTGCAGTGCGCAATTTTGTACCGGCGGATTTCTTAGTTGCCATCAGGTCTCCTCCATCCAATTTCTTTCAGTGATTCCTGCAGTGCCGCGATGCCTTGCTGCGTGTGTTCCATCGGGCCGATGGTGATGCGCACGTTGCCGTCGCAGCCCGGGTCGCTGGAGCGGTCGCGCACCAATACGCCGCGCCGCCGCATGGCCTGTACAAATTCCTTGTGCAGCGGGCCAATCTGCATCAGCACAAAATTTGCCTGGCTCGGCCACCAGCGAACGCCAATTGCATCCAGGGACTTTTCCAGCAGCGTGCGGCATTCGCGTACTTGCTGCGCGTACCAGTCGATGTAGTTGTCCGGATCAGCCAACGCTACTTGCAGGCATTCGAGCGCAATCGCATTCAGGTTGTACGGTGAACTCATCTTGCGAACGTGGCGCATCAGGCCCTCATCGGCAACCAGCAGGCCGATGCGCAAGCCGGCAAGACCATAGGCTTTAGAGAAAGTGCGCGCAATGACGATGTTTTTCTGCGCGCGAATTTCATCCATCATCGTTTCGCCGTAGAAGTGGTAATAGGCTTCATCAATCAGTACGACAGCCTGTGGCGCGGCCTGTGCAATGCGCAGCAAATCTTTTTTCGCAACCACAGCGCCAGTGGGATTGTTCGGTGATGCGATGCAGATTAATTTTGTACGTGCATGGATGGCGGCAAGGAAATTTTCCACCGGGAATTGCAGCGACGCATCTGCCTGCACGTGTTGTACACGCGCGCCGGTGGCGGCCACGTAGACCTCATACATGAAGAATGTCGGCACGGCGATAAGCGCTTCATCCTCCGGCTCCAGAAATGTTTCGCACACGATGTGGATGGCCTCATCCACACCATTGGTCAGCAGAACTTCTGTCGGCGCAAGATTGAAGTGCGCTGCAACTACTCGTTCCACCGGCTCGCGTTCGGGATACTTGGTGAGTCCAACGGCGTCAATCTGGCGTAGGCATTCTGCAACTGCCGGCGCGGGCGCCCAAGTGTTCTCGTTAAAGTCGAGGCGCAAACCATCGCGGCCTGCCAGCGGCGGGTGATACTCCGGCATCTGTAGAACCGCGCGTCGCGGTTGCACGCCCTTCGGATTCTTTTCTGCGTTGCTCATTTCAGCCTCGCGCTTACTGCTGCTGCGTGTCCGTGCAAACCTTCTGCATCGGCCAGCGCCACGGCCTTCGGTCCCAGCGCCGCCATTCCTTGTGCAGTGTATTGCTGCACGGTGATGACCTTCACATAATCCATCACGCTCAAGCCGCCACGCACACGGCCAACGCGTCCGGTGGGGAGAACGTGGTTCGGGCCGGAGATATAGTCGCCCATCGGCTGCGGCGACAGCAGCCCGACAAACACGGAGCCCGCATTGCGTACCCACTGCAAATCTTCCGGCGCATCGACGGTCAAGTGTTCCGGTGCCAGCCGATTGGTAATCACTCGCGCTTCTTCCACATCGCGCGTTACAAAGATGGCTCCACTGGCGGCGATGGATTTTTTCGCGATAGGATTTTCACGCGCCTGCAGTTTTACTTCCGCAGCAACTTGCTTTGCCAGCGTGGCATTGCTGGTGATGAAAATTGCCAATGCGTCGGGGTCATGTTCGGCTTGCGCTACCAGGTCGGCGGCAATCCAATCCGCGCGGCCGGTTTCGCTGGTGACAACAATTTCCGTCGGGCCCGCGGGCATGTCGATGCCGCAAACTTCGGTGGCCAGTTCCTTCGCAGCAGTGACGTAGAGATTGCCCGGGCCGACAATCTTATCTACTGCTGCAATGGTGGCTGTGCCATAGGCCAGCGCTGCAATTGCCTGTGCGCCGCCGATGCGATAGAAATTCTCCACGCCGGCAAGATGTGCTGCAGCCAGCGTTTCTCGCGCGGGTTTGGGAGAGACAACAACGATGCGTTCCACTCCGGCAACTTTCGCCGGCAGCACGGTCATCAGCACGGTGGAGGGGAGCGGATAGCGTCCGCCGGGAACATAGCAGCCCACTGAGCCAAGCGGCCGCACCACCTGGCCAGTAGTCACTCCACGTAACGCAGCACGCCACTCTTTCGGCTTTTGTTTCTGCGCAAAGCTGCGGATATTTTTTGCCGCAACTTTCATCGCATCCTGCAACTCGCGCGGAGTTGCCTGCCATGCCTCGGCCATCTCTTCCTGCGAAACGCGCAATGATTGCCCTGGCTGCAGGCGATCAAACTTGCGCGCATACTTCAGCAGGGCTGCATCGCCGCGCTTCTGCACATCGCGCATGATGGCACGCACCACCGGCTGCACGCGCGCCGTGTTCACGCGACCGCGATTTTCCAGCGAACGCAGCAACGCTTCTGCTGCTGCGCGTCCTTGTCCCGATGTGCGTACGATCTTCATCTTTGCTCCCGCAGTTACAGTACAACCTTATTCAGCGGATACTCGACAATCCCGGTTGCATTCGAAGCCTTCAGCTTGGGGATCACGTCGCGCACCACAGTCTCTTCAAGAATCGTATTCACCGCGACCCACTCCGAATTGCTAAGGTGCGAAACGGTCGGAGAATTCAGAGACGGCAGCACGGAAAGCACCGCGTCCAGATTCTTCTTCTCCACGTTCAGCATCAGGCCCACCTGCCGCTGTGCCGCAATCGCGCCCTGCAGCATCATGGCAAGGTTCTCCACCTTGGCGCGCTTCCACGCGTCGCCGGCGGCGGCCTTGTTCATAATCAGCTGCGTCTCGCTTTCCATCAGCGTTTCAATAATGCGCAGGCGATTGGCGCGCAGGCTGCTGCCGGTCTCAGTCACTTCCACAATGGCATCGGCCAGCGTGGGCGGCTTCACTTCAGTTGCGCCCCAGCTGAACTCCACTTTCACCGGAATGTTCTTCGATGCGAAGTAACGCTTGGTGAACTCCACGAGCTCTGTCGCGATGGTCTTGCCGGCCAGATCTTCCGGCTTCTGGTACGGAGAATCTTCCGGCACGCAGAGAACCCAGCGCACTTTCTGGCGGCTCACCTTGCTGTAGGTCAGGCTGGTGATGTACTCCACCTGGTGCTCGTTCTCAATCACCCAGTCGTTGCCGGTCAGACCGGCGTCCAGCGCACCGTGTTCCACATAGCGTGCCATTTCCTGCGCGCGCACCAACATGCATTCAATTTCCTTGTCGTCGATGCTGGGGAAGTAGCTGCGGCTGCTGACGCCGATGTGCCAGCCGGCACGTTCAAACAGCGCCACGGTTGCGTCCTGCAGGCTGCCTTTGGGAATTCCAAGCTTCAGTTTGTTCGACATTGTTATTTCTCCGTGCCAATGGCAATGGGTTTGGTAAAGCAGCTTACGGTGCCTTCGTGGCAAACCAGGCCGTCGCCTTCCACTTCCACTTTGAACAGCAGAGTGTCGAAGTCGCAATCGGTGGCTGCGGAGATTACACGCAGGCGGTTGCCGCTGGTCTCGCCCTTCATCCACAACTTCTGGCGTGTACGGCTCCAGAAAGTGACAAAGCCGCTCTCCAGAGTTTTTGCATAGCTGGTCTCATTCACAAATCCGACCATCAGCACTTCGCCGGTCTTTACATCCTGCACAATAGCGGGGACCAGACCGTCCATCTTGGCAAAATCAATTGTTACTGCTGCTGTTGACATTGGAAATATCCTGTTGCGATTGGCTCGCCGTTGTTGGTTGATGTTGTATCCGCACACGCAAAAAGGCCCGCTGGCTCAATCTGCGTCAGCGGGCCTTTACTACTCAAAATCCGGGGTGCTGCTACACCAGAACCAGACCGGACAGGGCCGCTGACACGCCGTGGGCGTGATGCGCATGATGTCCGTGATGGTGCTGGAGAGAATTCATCTCTTTCAGGGTATCGTCTGCGGCGGGGCCTGTCAATCCAGCGCAGTTGTTGTTTGCTTTTGAAATCGAATGCTTTAGGGAAAATTTCAATGTACTTCAATAGGGTGTGTGTGTTTATATCTTTATAACTCTTTTATATCTGTAGCTTCTGGGTTACACGTGTATCAGTGATCCAGCCCGCCTCGAGTGCATCTTTCAGAGGTGATGAATGCTGGCTGTACGAGAGTATCTGCACAACTTTGCTTCACTTTGTCCGAGGTGTTATGTTTCTGCCTGTTGTTCTGCCTTCTCTAGGTGGTGGAAAAGTTGCGCGTTTTCGCAACTCTGCCCTGCTAAGTGTTCTGCGACGCCTATTGCCAACCATGCTGGTAGCCCTTGCCATTCGCATGGTGGTCGTGGTTCTGTACTACCGCCAGCTTCCAGATGCTGACCTGAATTATGAACAGTTTGGTTGGGAAGTAGGTTGGGTTGCGCGTTCGTTGGCCAGCGGTCATGGATTCAGTTCGCCTTATTTCCCTGCCAGTGGACCGACTGCACTGATTCCACCCATTCACCCTTTCATACTTGCAATGCTGTTTCGCACCTTTGGCGTTTACTCGCTGACTGCTGGATTCCTGATTCTTACTTTCAACAGCATATGTTCCGCGCTTACCAGTGTTGCGGTATATTTCAGCGCGCAGTTTTCGTTGGGCGATCGCGCTGCCAGAGCGGCCGCCTGGATGTGGGCACTGTATCCCTTTGCAATATATTTTTCTGCGGGTCGTGTGTGGGAATATGCCTTGACGGCATTGCTTTTCACCACCTGCTTCTGCATCGCGCAGCGGCTACCGCAATGGACCGGCTGGCCCAGTTGGGCAGGCTTCGGCGCCCTCTATGGGGTTACAGCTTTGTGCAACCCATCCGTGATTTCTGTTCTGCCGTTTCTGCTTGGCTATGCTGCCTGGCGTTCCAGAAAAACAAGCCATGCGTTTCGTAATGGGCTCGTCGCCCTTACCGCGTTATTACTGATGCTGACGCCATGGACGATACGCAACTACCGCGTGATGCATGTTCTATGTCCGGTGCGGGACAACTTCTGGCATGAGTTCTATTCGGGCAATAATCCTGAAATGAAATCATTCGATGAGCCGTCGTATCCTTCCACGCATCCGCCTGATAATCCGGTTGAGATGAAAAAGTTCCTAAGTCTTGGCGAAGTAAAGTACATGGAAGACAAGCATCACATTGCCGTCGACTGGGTACGACAACATCCAGCATATTTTATCAAGGGCATAATTCACCGTGCCGTCTACTACTGGACGGGCTACTGGGACATCTCAATGGCCTATCAGCAGATAGACCCAACGGAGATTCCCAATATGTTTTATGTCTGCTGCATCACGCTGCTGATGTTCCGTGGTCTGCGGCGGCTCTGGTCGAGCAATCAAGCTGCGGCCATTCAATATCTTCTGCTGCTGGCATTTTTCCCGGCCACCTATTACCTGACGAGGGTCATGATGGATTACAGGCAGCCGATTGAGCCGGAGATTATCGTACTGGCCATTGCTGGGGCCATGCCGTTCCGGCGCACCAGGCAGTTCGCTGACGCATGGTCAGAAAAAATTGTGGATGCGGAAACCTTAGCCCTTGGCCATGTATAGAAAACGCAGCAAAAACAGTATGGCCAGCAGGTACAGCATCCAGTCCTCTTTGCTCGCCGACCGCACCGGGGGCGCTGCGGTAACCCGGATAGGGCTCATACGCGCTGCGCGTCCATTCCCACACGTCGCCGAACACCTGGGTGGCGCCGGCTGCG